>NZ_JBFUKT010000034.1:0-25344 GCF_056400705.1 Paenisporosarcina sp. P5_A11 | reverse complement strand
AGGTAGAAATTTGTACTATTTAACCTCAAGTAGCGGTCTAATACGGATAATATTGTCCTACTACATAGCCCTATTAAAAACTGCTTTACACTATGCAAATTCTGTTCAGCATCCGTTCTTGCTAGTGATGGACGAACCAAGACAACAAAACCTTGATATTCAGACTTTTAATAATTTCCTTTTATTATTTAAAGACTTGGAAAAAGTATACCCTAATCAATTTCAAATAATTGTGGCGTCCTCTGAAAGAGGAAATGCTCCAAGTCAGGACATACCACTGAACCTTGGGGAAAAAACGAGATTGCTCGAACCCATAAAATATTGATTTTCAAAACCAGATATAAGGGAAATCCCAATACCTAAGCTTTATAAGTTTAGGTATCGAATTAAAAATAGTGTTTTGCACTCTTATTGTGAAATGGCCATTGCTTTAAAATGAATTATTTCATTACTAGTTTATTTAATTATTTAACTGAAAACTTTTGATAATTATAGAAAACCAAAAACACCTCTAACTTATGTTAGAGGTGTTTAATAATATAATCATTTAATTTACTGTTAGAGGAAAAACGAAAAATTGAAATAATTAAAATTTAATCGTTTTTAAAATTTCTTGTGCTAACCAATTAATACCTTTGTGAGCAAGGATTGGATTATCAATATCAATTCTACTTAATGTTGATTTCGCAATTGTTGCAGCCCGTTGTTCACTCAGCAAATCATTAGAAAATAAAACTAATGCATTTCTTAAATCCTTCTCAATTAAAGTTTTATCGTTTTCTAAAGTTGCAGTTGTCATACGTTCTCAACCTCCTTATGCTCCACAGTATGTACTTCCTTAACTTGTAGTATACCACATAACTCCTGATTATGAATAGATAGCTGTCTAGGGGAAATTTTTTGTTCCATGATTTCTCTAATGAAATCCTCTTCATTGATTTGCCCGGCCTTAAATTGAGCGATTAATTTAGTGGGGTTACTATCACTCATTACCCCATATATCAAATCATAACCATGATCAGGAATATCTCCTACATTATGCACTCTGTTATGAAAAATAAAACTGGAAAATTCTTCATCGAAATTTTCATATAATCTTGTCTGGTAATTATCTCCTTCGAAATAATCCATCGGTTTTTGAGGGAATTCAAATTCTATGACTATAGGAGTTACATCATCTATATCTATCCCTGGAATGGCAATTAATTTAAAATCTAACATTCTCTTTACAAAATCTTCTGCCATCTTTTTTTTTGGTGCAAGGTAAAAACCTGCTCCAAAATCCAATTCATTATTTTTATTAAAAAATGCTTTTACACCATTCTCTTTAATACTTTTATAGCCACTTACGGAAGTCCCGTGAAACCAAGAAGTTTGGTTTAAATACTTCCTTGTATTTTTCCCATAATTCAATGTATGTACACTCCTATTAATATGCTTCAGTTAAGTACCATTATACCATCTTGTAAAATAGTAACCATTAATTTCTAAGGGAAGATTAATGTTACATTTTAGCGCATCTATGGGTTATTCTGCACTTAAAGCCCAATGCCACTATCGTTAAACATCAAATTCCTTACGAAGATTGAATGTGAGCAAATATTTCTGATTAGCAACAGATGCCTTCATAGGAGAGATATGTACAGAGGTAATTATTTTTTGTTGGTGCCAATTAGTTCCGAGCTTTCAGTTTAATCTGTTCATTATCTCTTTCGAGTAGTTCTTCAATGATGACCCAAGCTTTGGCTTCTACGTCAGAGTAACCGGTCACACCATTTCCATGGACGATTTGCTCCACAAGATCATAGTGATTGGTCAAATCAGCTACTGCACCATGACCCACTAGTTTGTCATAACTAATGAGATAAATGAACATAGAACTTTGAATCCTTATCAAGGCCAAATCATCTTTCGGATGTCGTTAGAATAGACCTACAATAGGACATTAAGCTACACTATCCAAGAATTGGTTTTTTCCTATAATAAATTTAACAAAAATATAATTGCTCTCCTCGCAATAAGTCAGTCTTTTCTGACAGTTATAACAAATGCTTGTAGTCAATAAGTTTCTTACTCTTCCTTTTAATATTTAACAATGAAATTTTCTTATCGTGAGTGAAGTCAGGCTCCTCAAATCGGTCCCACCAATACAAAGATTTTATTTCTTCTGGGAGTTCTTCGTTTATTAACTTCACCATTTTTATACATGAATCTAAGTAAACTTTTACTTTTTCACTTTCGAACTCTAAGAGGTACTGTAGCTGGGATAGGTTCGTATGTTCTTCCTTATATGATGAAGCATGTACATAACGATTTCGAAGATTTAGGATTTCTTTGTAAGTTCGATAAAACTTGTTAACTTTTGTCTTTAAATGTGGATACATTTTAAATAATAGCTGTTCCATAATTTCTTCATCAGTAATATTACCTTTGTTATTAAGAATGGAATATTTTTCTTTTTCACTAGGTAAGACTTCCTTTACATTAATAAGAACGTCCAATAAGAACGCTTCAACAAAGGTTACTGCTGTAAAGATCATTGTTCTGTAAAGTCCCGAATATGAGTTTTTTATTTCTCTAATTTCAAATATACTATCAAATTCATGTTTCCCAATATAAGGTATCAACTTAATTTGCAATTCTGTATATTGATTTATTAGTTCAATAAAACTATTCCAGTGAATTTTTAAATCATTCAATAAAATAAAAACAGGTGTAGTATGAATTAATCCCTCTACAAGATTAAAATCAATCCAATGATGATTGTGTATAAATGGAGTCCCTCGCTTGGAAAAATACGCTTTCACATCAATTACGTTAGAGAATTCTATTACTTGAAACAATGATTTACCTTCTATTAAATCGTTTAATTTATCTCTTAAAAAAGCAATTATCTTTGTTGTAGTGTCTTCACATTCATGATTTAGTATATAACTATCTTCCATGGATCTTTGAACAGCAGATTTTATTTGATTAAGGCCATGCTTTTGGATTTTTGCTCCTTTCTTTGACGATGCCAAAAGGTATTCTGCTTTTTTATACAAGTCTCTTTGGTACGATTCATGTTCTTTTCCATGAATAATGTTAATAAATATACCGGCAAGGAAATATTTATAAGCTTTTTTGTTATCACCAGTAAGATTCTTTAGTGATGTTTTGTTATTCATCAATTCAAGTAAATAATTTATTTTTGCAAATTCCAAGTAAATACCTTCTTTCTTAATAAACCGCAATACAAGCACGCTATATTGAATGGTGCTTATTTTTTTGCCAATAAACTTTAATTCTAGATACAAAAAGCAGGTTTACAATGATTCTTGCCTATGCCTTTATTCAATATAGTACCTTCTTTCACTGTAACCTCTTTAATTATATATTTAATAGTCGAAAAATTTCTTTATTATCCATAACAATGATTTCTCTTTCCTTAGAAAATATCTTTTCTTTTTTCAACTCAACGCATCTTTTACTTTTTCATTTCTATTATCGAATAAATTATTGAGGAATTTACAACCAGTTAACTTCATATGTTTATTTTACATATGAAGGAGGCAGTAATTTGTTCATATTTAAGAATAAACATTCTAAACGCATCAAACATTCCTCAGATAAAAGGCTGCATATATCACCCACTAACCAAGAAATTAAAAACAACTTCGATAGTATTATGAGCTTTTCTAGATCAGTTTTGGACCAGGCAAAGGATTTTAAGAATTGTAAAGAAAGTTTCAACGAAGAGAATGAACATCCCTTAATTGATGTTGTTAGATTAATCGGAAGACAACTTCAATCTCAGTATTTAACTAATCTTTTATACCAAAGAGATGAAGCACTAATACCCATTTTGTCTCCCAAAGAAGTACTTTTCGATTCATTAGCCTGGATTTCTAAGGATGGTACTAATTTTGAGGATGTCATGAGGGAGCTAAAAACGGAAAAAGTAATTTCATTAAATCGCGACCTAGTATTGCCTTGGTCGTGGAAAAAACCGAGATTGGTTTCTTGTATTGCTAAAATTGGGGAAGGAAGAAGAAGTGGGGAATGGCGTCAAGATCACAATAATCACTACGTAACTTTATGGTTACCCATGGGGATTGCATGGGTTAATAGTGGAAATCATTCAATATCGACTGGAATAATTCAGGGTAAAGGCCATATCATTCCTGAAAATGTTTATGATATTAGTAATGTGTATGAGTATGTGTATTGTGATGGTGTAAATTATTATCGGAAAGAAGATGGCAGTATTATCTCTCCAGTCATGAATGCTGAGTTTGCGGCGATTTTTGAAATAGGTCGTATAATGACTGAGAATTCAATAAGTTATTAGAAACGAAACTCCCCCTATTGTCACACCAAGAAGTTCTTCTTTGACAGACCAGCCAAAAAGAGTTGAAGATCACTCAAATTGATTTTGATCCCATTCACCCTTTAAGAAAATTTAATGCGATGTGCAGGAATACTATTTCTAAGTAGCGATAAGGATGGTTATCGCTACTTAGAACGCAATAAGATAGTTGGACGGTAGAAAGGACTTCTCCTTTATGGTCACTAAGTCGCAAAAACTTTTTCAATCAGTACTCATCTCATTTATACGGTCTATGTGACTGGGAAGATTCACTCACTATAATAAATTGAATAAATATCTCTTCCTCTTGAACCCGGGTTTCCCTAATCTGCACATACATTACTCCATAAGAAAAAGCCACCCTGTAAAGGCAGCCGAACTCCCCCCGGTAGGTTCATAAATAAAAGAGCTATTTAAGTAGCCCGATGATCTTCAACTAAAGCACCCGTTAGTTGAATAAGGATTACAGAAAAACCTCTCTTATTAAGCAAGATACTAGGGATTAAAAAACCCAGCTAAACAGAGCGTAAATCCCGATTAATGTAAACAAAATGATTAATATTAATATCGTGATACACCCAATAGTAACCAACTTATCTCCCAAAGTATCGTCCGGTTCTTCCGTCAATTTCTCTTTAACTTTATATTGTAAAGGAGAAATTTCCTGATTTAATTGCAGTCTATTTATTATTTCACTATCACCTTTAAATTTTAGAGCTCTTGCTATTCTAACAGGATCGTTCCCCATATTTTTTTCGAACTGAATACACGCTTCTACCATTTCAGGTGTCTTATTCTTTTCTAAATACCAATATCGACCAGCCATTGAAGGATATTTTAATGCAAAATATATATCTCCTAACTTTCTACGGACTTCTAATTCATCTGGATAGGTGGAAATTAACCCGTGTAGTCTATCTCTTGCTTTTCCTAAGTCATTTTTTTCAATGTCCTCTTCTACCTTCTTTATAGTTTTAACAGGTATCTGTTCAATAACACACGCCTCCTTCATCTTAATTATTTACAGTCTAAATAATCCTCGACGGGAATAATAAAATTTTAACTTTATTCTATTTCTCGATAGATCAGAATAGTTTCTTATTGAACTAACCTGCCCCGTTGGTTGAAGAAGACTTATTGTAGAGTTGACTTATAATGCGCAATAAAGGGAAAACGACTGATTCCTTCATTTAAACGCATAATTAAATAAGCCAAAATATAAAGGTCCGATAAGGATTATTAATGTAAATCCGAAAATTACTGGTCTAATGGATTCAGGTATCTCTTTATATGATGACTCTTCTTGGAACTTTTTGAAACCAAAAATAACATCCCATAATAAACCACTTACAAATACAAATTTCCATACTAGAGGAGTAAGGAAATTTGTATTTGTAACATAGCCAAATAAACCTAGCCAAGTTATTATGGAAAATAAAAAATCCAATTTAGCAGCAGTCGTTTTATAACCAGCTGTTATGAGTATTCCGATTGCAGCTATTGCTAAAATCCCTAAGTAGATTAACCAAAATATATAAATCACAATTTACCTACTTTCTATTATGTATCCATTTTATTATAGATGAAATCAAATCAAAGTGAATAACAGGACTACGCAGTTCGTCCATAATACGTCTTCAACTAACCTGCCAGCTGATCCGGCCGTAAACCATCGATTCACTTACTCAAATGACTTGTATGCTCCATGCACCCTAGAACCCCACTTGACGGTAGTTACAGCCTTTATTCTACCCCTTGCGATTTCTCATTTCTTCCTCTTTTCACTGATCCATTCCTTCACCGAATATACATCGTGGAGTTGACGGGCTTTTAGCGATTCGCTTTCCCAGTCTAATGAATAAATATCCAATCTGTCTTGGGGCTTTAGCCAAACAAAAAAGATTGTCTATGACAATCTGAACATACACTTTTTGTTAAATTGTCTTTTTATTTGCAAACAACCTGTTCGGTTGTAAAACGGATATAAAAAGATAAAACAAAGCAGGGAGAACAATTACTATTCCGACTATCAAGTATGTCAGACGAGTACTGATATCCCAAAATGCTGAAGATGCAAACAAGATCCCTATTGGCATAGTTACTCTGAAGAAAAACAAACGAACTGCACTAAGTTGCGTCAAGCGTTCTCGAGGGGCCTCTCGCTGAAAAATAGCTGCACTTTGAGCATTAAAAAGAGGAAATAACATTCCACCAATTAGTTCACATAACCATGCAAAGGGCACTGAGTGGACAAAAAACAAGAGAATAAATGATAGACCTCCTCCAAACAAACCAAGATACATCGTTTGAACTGTTTTCGGTATTTTTGTAAGTATTAACATTCCAATGACATAACCAATAGGGAAAGCACCTTTGAAAACGGCATATTCCCAAGGTTGACCTTCAAGTTCTCCTCGAATAAAAGGAACACTTAAAACCATTGTTGCTCCTACAGCAAATTGAACTGTCGAAGAAAGCACTGTAAGTCGTAAAAGATTGGGGTATCTAAAAAAAGTGCGATAGCCCTCTTTCATTTCTGTCCACCAAAACTTTTTTGTCCAAGTTGTGACCCTTTTTTGACTGGATCGCGGTATTCGCGAGAGTGCAAAAAAACTAGCCAGGAACATAATCGAAGAAATTCCATAGATGAATTGCATCGGGATAACCAACAATAATAATGTAGTTACACCTGGAGCAATAATAATCATGAGTCGAAGTGTGGTGTCTAGTAAACCGTTTGCTTCAACAAGCTCATCCTCTTTGCAAATCTCAGGTATAAGGGAAAATGAAAGACTGGCAAAAATGGGCTGCATCAATCCCAAAATACATTGAAGTAAAACTAAACCCAACATAATTCCGAATTCTGATCCAATTAAATAACCTCCGAGTGGAAGAAGGTATGCACAGGAACGAATCAGCTGAATATTTCGAAGCATTTTCTCTTTCACAACGTGGTTTGAAAARGGTGCACTTATTCCTTGTAATATTAAGGAAGGAATAAAGTATACAAGCCAAATTGCAGCCATCCACTCCTTAGATCCCGTCAATTCATAGAGCAGTAAACCGTTTATTATACCCCCTGCTGCACCTCCAAATTCCGATACGATTTCACCTAACCAAAGTGCTTTAAATGACTTAGAGTACTTCTTCATATGGGATCTCCAAGGTATTGAGTGAGACGTTCAGAAAAGGAATTAATCTGTGTTAGATTTGCAGAGTATATTCCTTTGTCAGCTTGTATAAACTTTGCTGCTTTTAATAAAGAAAGCTGATGATGAAGTGTGGTTTTAGATATATTAAATTGACTGCTCAATTCCTGTAGTGAAGATGCACTATTTACTAACTGATAAAGTATTTTCAACCGAACTTCATCTCCTAGCGCCTTATGACCACGAATCAATTCCTTTGTAGGGTTACCTGCTTCGATCAAGTATTCTTCTTTCAAAGGATAAAAGTATAGTTTTGTATCAGGCGTTCGCAATACTAAGGTCCAGGGACGATAAGTTACCTGTGGAATCAATTTGACAGTCCAAACGGAAGGTTCGGGAAAATACTTTACTCCCCCTGTGATTAGTTCGATTGTCTCCACTGGTTTATCCTTGTCCAGGGAATTATATTGATTCTGCTCAAAATCCAGCGCTCGCGTCCACTTTTCCCAGTGGACATTCTTTCTTATCCAGTTGTACCACTCATCTAATATACTGTTGAATAAATCGCAGATTTCTGAGTGTTTAAAGTAACCAAGGTTACGAACATATTCCTCTAAATAGTCATGGTCATGAAAGTAAGGAGCATATGTTTCAAAAGAATCTCCTTGTTTGTATTGTTCAGCAATTGCTTTTCGAACAGGTTCAGTAATACGATCCTTATAAGGTAAAACAGTTTCATAAAAATCAATAATATTCATTTCAGAAAGACATTTAGAAAAATCAGAAATAGAAGTTGCAGAAAACTTGTCTTGAAGCAAAATTAATCCAAACCAGAAGTTCGTCTTTTCTATTACATCTAAATGGTTAATGAGTAATTTTGGCATAGAATTCTGCTCTGATTTCCACAATTCATCTAACTCGAAAGTATGTCTTAGTTGTGCATGAGTGAATCCCGTAATGCCAAGAATCACTTCCCAGACTGTAGTGGATTCAACTACCAAGGAAATAGTTTCTATAGGTTGTGTGGAATTTAAATAATTCATAAACATTCCTCCTGTATAACTAGATTCTAAATTAAATGAATTATATATTCAATATATTTCGAATAATATTGCTTAGATAATCTGATTCGAGAAAAATCTGATTGTTATTATTGTCTATCCCTTACCAATTTGAAAGTTAACATTCATCAATCAATCATCTTCTGGCAGATGAGAAAGGTTTCTTATAACTCACAAATCCTGTTTACGTTCGAGAATAAGATTCAATTTAATATTATTCCTTTAGTTAAGACAATCCGGTATTGTCACAACCTATTTGGATTTGAAGATATCGCAAAATAAAACAGCTCAGTTATTTAAACTGAGCTGTTTTATACTATGTAACATAAGCACCCGATAGTGAATGGAAGCCTTTTTGTTTTTTATTTGTTACGTTCCCATTTCGATTGTACACAATGTCATCCATTTTTCAGTAATTGGAAAACATGCAATACTACATGCTAAACGTACCACCGTCAGGGAGGTCCCATACTCCCTGGATACACACTTCCCTGCGTCAAGCGATAAATAGCGGATGGCAAAGCTGTCGTTTTGTATATGCAAGTTATAGTGAATGATTAGAATTGTTTTCAGCGCAGGGACGTGAAATCGGTTAGTATGATCTCGAATTTGTATCATTCATCTTTTACAAGTCTTTACACTCTTTCTTCGACAGAACCCTTTCCTGCACCCTGCCCTGCCACAAAGATGATTACAGCCATCGCCAACAATAACATAAGAGGCGCATTCCATCCTCCCGTCACATCATGAAGCCATCCAAAAGCAATAGGTCCCGTAGCTGCTAACAGGTACCCAATGGATTGAGCCATCCCTGAAAGTTCGGAAGCTTGATGACCGTCCTTTGTTCGCAATGAAAAAAACATCATAGACAAACCAAATGCACTACCACCAGCAATTCCAATTATTACGACCCACAATGGTACCCAAACTCCTTGTATTAATCCCAAAATACCAATAAAAAATAAGACTGCTGTTAACCCCGCCAGAACGCGTTGATTTTGAGTCTTCCCTGCAACAATCGGAATAATGAACGTCATAGGAATCACAGCGAATTGCAACAAGGAAAGCATCCAACCAGCAGCACTTGTACTATAACCGATGCTCTGAAGGATTTCAGGCATCCACGTCATCAATGTGTAAAAAATTAATGATTGGACTCCCATAAAAACCGTAACATTCCAAGCGACTGGAGATTTCAATATACTTTGGGATTTATATGGTGGCTTTCTTACTTTTAATTTAATTTCTTGCTTTCGGGTTAATTGAAACGACCATATGATAAGACCAATAATAGAAAGAATACCCCAAAATCCTAAAGCTCCTCTCCAACCGAAGTTACCTATTAAAGACACAGGAACACTTATTCCGGCAGCCAACGCTCCAAATACATTCATAAAAACACCATAAATGCCTGTCATTAATCCCATTTGTAAAGGGAAACTATTTTTAATAAGTCCTGGAAGTAAGACATTACAAATCGCTATAGCAAATCCTACTAAAACCGTCCCAAAGAACAAGAAACTTAACCCAGGAAGGAGTCGAGTTCCTATACCGATTGTTAGAACAAGCAAAGCTAGAAAAATAGTGATTTCAGTTCCAATTTTTTTCGCGATTTTCGGTGCAAAAGGTGAAAGTAGAGCAAATGCTAACAACGGCACGGTTGTAATACTTCCCGCTACCGCGTTAGATAATCCCAAATCATCCCTTATTGTTGATATAAGAGGCCCTACTGCAGTAATAGGTGCTCTCAAATTTGAACCAATTAAGATAACACCCAATATTAAGGCCCAAAATCTTCCCTTTGTTAAAGGATGATTCTTTATGCTTGATTCTGACTTATCCAATTTTATTCCTCCATCATTGTATAAAGTGATTCTTTTGCTTTCTTCATATAAGCATTTACGCTCTCAATGGCTAATCGAGCATCTTTTAATCGAATCGCTTCATAGAGATCCATATGAATTATATTTTCATCGTTCAGCGGGTCTCTTACACTCATTAATTCATGAACTAAATTCTGTAAAGAATCAGTGATATGATCATACAATTCGATAAACATCTGATTATGCGTGGCTTTTACTACTGATTTATGAAAAGCAATGTCCATGTCAATAAAATGCTGAKGTTCGCTTCTTTTGGCAGCTTCTCTGCACCTCTCAAGACAACCCTCTATATGCTGTAAATCTTCGTTTGATCTTCTCTCTGCAGCCAACTGCGCAGCTTCTCTCTCCAAAGCTAACCGAACTTCCAATGTCTCGAGTAAATCACTTTTTTGTATTCTTCTCTTTATAGCAATACCAAGCGAACTGGAGGATTTAACACTTGTCCCAATACCTTGCCTTGTTTCAAGAAGTCCAGCGTGAACTAAAGCTCGAATCGCTTCTCTTAACGTATTTCTACTAACATCAAACTTTTCCATTAGTTCTGGTTCTGCGGGAATTTTTTTGCCCACTTCCCATTGCCTACTTTCAATCAAATTTTCAATCTGGATTGCTACTTGTTCCACTAATGTTAGACGGTTGGTCTTCTTTATATTCACGGGTGTACTGCCTCCCTTTAAACGTAGGATGTTTGGTTCATCGGCTAATATATCATGACAATATGAATAAAGTAAATCTTTGCCTTCATAAAACCCCTCTTTAATGTTGACTTTTATTATGTGGTTTCAAAATTCACGTCCCTTTGTTGAAAATAATTCTGACCATCCACTAAAATTGCATACAAAAAAGCCACCTCCAATAATTCGCATGATTACTGGGGATGGCTTGTGCTTGAAATTCAAAATTAAATTGTCATTAATGCGTTTGTCACAGGGACATGCCTACACCGCAAGGTGGAGTCATCTCACCTCTACTCGCCAATACTTATCTCAATGAATTGGACTAGGAACTTGATTTGAATGGACTTCGTTTTGTCCGATACGCAGATGACTTTCTTATATTCGCCAAGAGCAAAGAAGAAATCCAAAAAGCGATTGCGATTACCAAAGCAAAGTTAAAAGAATTAGGTTTAGAAATTGCGGAAGGCAAAACGAAAGTAGTCAACTTCAAGAAAGACGACTTTGATTTTCTAGGCTTTACGTTCCAACATTGGTCCATTGATAAGAAAGGGAAACCTGTATTTTTCGTGGTACCAAAAGAAGAATCAATCAAAGATTTCCGATTGAAAATCAAGAAGAAGACACCTAAGAAATTAACGTTGGATAAAGTTGAATGGGTAAACCGAGTCAATCCTATTATAAGAGGGAAAATAAACTACTATGTCCTCGTAATAGACGCAATCAAAGAGAACATGGAACTTGGTCAGAAAAGCCATTGTGTAACGAGGAAAATCCGAAGGATTTTAGAGAGTCTAGATGGATATATACGTAAAAGGTTGCGAGTCGCTTTTATGCACAAACACCCTAGTCAAATCAAGGAATACAAGATGCGATATAAATGGAATAATGAATTCTTCATCGCTATTAAGCTCATACCATGTCTCTGGTTGTATCTCAACAAAGCAAACGGTACAACACTAGAGGACTTCGCACAGGAAAAGAAAATCAAGGCAAAACGAAAATATGAATTAGCCAAATTCCGTGCAAAAACTAAAGGTGAAGAGTATTTCTCACCACTCCGCTTTCAAAAGATGCAAAATGCCTGGATTGCATCACACTAGAAACTCGTTGTAACATATTGGTAAGCCGTAAAACGGGATGATCCATCCGCAAAACATCGATTTACTCAACTGGCTTGTATAGACCCTAGGTTGATATAACAGCCCGATTAGGAAGTATCCAACTAAGTTTATAAAAAAAGACTCCCCCCTTACCAATAGTCCATATCCGCATCGATTCTTTCTAAATTCAGCTCAATTATTTCAAGCTCGGCATATAAATTCATGTTGTGTTCAAATGCTCTCATATCGAAATCCCCTTTGAATGAATTAAAAAAGAAGACACCATAACAGCTCAAAGCTGTCAGGTGTCCTCCAATTGGCTGGGAGGACTATATAATTATAATTTTACTTCGTAATAGTAGGTGAAACTTATTTATTTTCAATTATATTGTTAATGTTTTTATTGCTCTTAGTTGGCTTTACATATTTATCGCTGGCTTTGAAATTGTAAACTGGTTTGATTACTCTTACCACTTCTACAGTGTCTCCGATATTACTCAAGATCTCTTCCATTGGTTTATATGCCATAGGTGCTTCATCAAGCGTCTCTTCTGAAACAGATGTTGTCCAAACATTTTTCATTGTGTCTTTAAAGTCATCCATGTTCAAATTCTTCATCGCTTGTGTGCGACTCAATACTCTACCAGCACCGTGAGGAGCTGAATAATTCCAGTCGGGATTACCCTTTCCAACTGCGATGATTGATCCGTCTCGCATATTAATTGGAATAACTAACTGTTCCCCTTTTTGAGCCGATACAGCCCCTTTACGTAGAATCATATTATCAGTGTCAATATAGTTGTGAATCGTATCAAATGATTCCAATACCTCTAGCCCCATGTGTTCAATAATTACACCAGCAATTTCCTGTCGGTTAGCTACTGCAAACTTTTGTGCAAGTTTCATGTCATGGATATAGTCTTCAAACAATTGACCCTCTAGATATGCTAATTCTTTTGGAATTGATGGATTGTCGTTTTTGAAATTAGCGATTGCAGCTTGTATTTCTAAATGTCTACCCTGTTCTTTCAGTGAATTAATTAACTCAGTAACGTCTTCTTTACCTAATTGTGAAATCGCTTGTTTCTGATAGTGTTGCGCAATCTTAGCTCCTAAATAGCGACTGCCCGTATGGATTAATAAATAATGGTAGCCTTCATCATCTTTTGAAACTTCGATGAAATGATTTCCTCCTCCAAGTGTCCCTAAGCTTACGTTTGTTCTAGCATCATTTAATACAATTCCTGCCTTAAAAAAGGAAGCTTCTAGTGTTGGAATATGTCTTTCTATAGAAATTTCTTCATGAACGTCATTCCCACTAGGTACGTATTTTCGGATAACATTATCTAAATGACTAAAAGAAATAGCCGCATTATTTAATTTTACTACTTTCACGCCACAGCCTACATCAACACCAACTAAATTAGGAACTACTTTATCCTTTAGTTCAATAGTTGTTCCTATAACGCAGCCTTTTCCAGCGTGATAATCAGGCATAACACGTATTTTAGTGTCTTTCAAGAATTCTTGGTTGCATAACTCCTTAATTTGTTCAATAGCTGTTTCTTGTGGTGAGCTTGAAAATACAACCGCATTAGTTTGTAATCCTTCGATTTTAATCATTATCTCATCCCCTTTTAGTTGATTATTTTATTCTATATATTAATAAATTATTTCACTTTATTGGAAGATTTATTGTATCAAGAATTAGAAATTCCTAGGTATTTTTGTGAAGTTAAAAGAGGACAAAACCGTTTCCTCTCTTATTATCATGGGAATTTCCCCTTTCATAATTTTTCCAATATATTAAAGTTCGGTTATGGAAGTGAGAACTCCTTCTTTAACAGACCGTGCTCTTTAGTAAAAAAATGTTGAAGATTAACTCCAATTGATTTTCAACTCACTCATGCCCACGTTTAAGAAATACTCTAACAGAGATTGGAATTAATGCTTTTCTAAGTAGCGATAAGGATGGTTATCGATATCTAGATATTTATTGCCGGATTATTGCCCATGTAAAAAAACCTACGATTTAAGTACTTGTTGCTAGTGTACTTATATCGTAGGAGTTTTATATCGTCTCAACAATTTAGGTTAGTCCAGTCAGACACAAAGTTGATTCAAACAGACTTTTAGACATAATTGAAAATTTAGTTTGAATACTTAGTCAATTCAGAGTAGCATGTAATCATAATTGACTAGGGGGAATATGAGTGCTCACACTACAGCAAAACCATCTGATTTTAGAAAGTATTATTAAATATTCTTTTGACGAAATTTTTGTAACAGATGCAGACGGTACCATTATTTTTTCGAGTGAGAGCTTTAAAAACTTCTTTGGAATCGATGCTAAAGAAATTATTAATCAAAATATATTTGCACTAGAAGAACAAGGAATTTTATCTCCTTCGGTTATAGGTAAAGTACTGAATACAAAAAAAGTAGAAACGATGATTCAAGAAACATCAATGGGAAGAAAAATAGTAGTCTCCGCTTATCCCATCTTTGATCATATTCAGAAACTACAAGGAGCCATTAGTTTCTCAAGGGACATTACCGAACTTGATTATTTAAAAAAGACAAATGATGAAGTAGCTAAAAGGATGCTTTTATATGAAAGAGAAATCGAAAAGATAAAAGATAAACAGGCATCCCTTTCTCGCACTGATTCCGGTAAAATGAGGCATGTTTTCAGTATTGTCGAAAAGGTGTCTAACCTAGACGTTTCAGTATTACTAGAAGGAGAATCAGGAGTCGGAAAAAACTTTATAGCACAGAAAATCCATCAAAAATCCATTCGGAATAATGAGCCTTTTATTGAAGTGAACTGTGGTGCTATCCCTGAATCATTAATTGAAACAGAGCTTTTTGGATATGAAGAAGGGGCGTTTACGGGTGCAAGAAAAGGCGGAAAAAAAGGCTATTTTGAAGCCGCAGGGAAAGGAACTATATTTCTTGATGAGATTTCCGAGCTGCCACTTAATCTCCAAGTTAAGCTATTATCTGTTCTTCAAAATCGGACGGTACAACGTGTAGGTGGCAATTCGATCATTCATTTAAACTGTCGAGTCATATGTGCAACAAACCAAGACTTACAACAATTAATTGCGGAAAAAAGATTTAGGGAAGATTTATACTATCGAATTAATGTCATCAAGATTTTCATTCCGCCTTTACGCGAAAGAAGAGAAGAAATAAATGTATTAGTGTCTGAATTGATAAATGAATTCAACGATAAACACAACCTAACGAAAGCGCTTTCTACAACTATGATCTCTTGGCTAAGTAAACAGGATTGGCCAGGAAATATTAGGGAACTAAGAAATTTCATTGAACGTATCTTGATTACTTCGAATGACACGATTATTGATGTCGATCAAGTTGGTATTGCTACTATGCAACAGGAGGATATGACTTTAAATCAATATATCGAAATGATTGAAGGAGATTATATTATTCGAATGTATGAAAAGTACCCAAGCAGTATTAAATTGGCTAAAAAATTAGGAATCAGTCAATCCTCCGCCAATCGAAAAATTAATCAATATATCACGAACCAACCTAGTCAGAGTTGACTAGGTTGGTTCGTATAATCCAGTCTTCTGCTGTTGGCATGGAACTTGCAATAATGTATATCATCAAGAAAAAAGCGCTGTCATAGCTCTCTTTCTTGAAACCAATATTGAACTACGAGGAGGAACTATGATGATAAATCAAAATGAGAAACAAATTCTTAACCTACCGTTCACAGGTATTTGCTCGTTTGGGAAATATCCGATTTGTACAAACCTTGATGAACTAGACGCAGATGTGGCGGTTATTGGCGTCCCCTACGATATGGGAACACAATGGAAATCAGGAACAAGAATGGGACCACGCGGAATGCGAGAAGGCTCTACATTATATAGTTTCGGATTAGAAGGGGCCTATGATATTGAAAAAGATATTATGTACCTAGGTCCAGACTGTACAGTAGTCGATTGCGGCGATGTAGATATCGTACATGGTGATTTGGAACAGAGCTTCGACAATGTGGAAGAATCTATTAGAAAAATCGTTTCCAAAGGAGCAATACCTGTTGTGATGGGTGGAGACCATTCCATTACCATTCCTGTAGGTAGAGCACTGGATTCCGTTGGTTCGTTCCATGTCATTCAAATAGATGCCCATTTGGATTGGGCAGATCATCGCTCGGGGCAAAGATACGGACATGGTAGCACTCTTCGTCGTCTATCGGAAATGGACTACGTCGATAAAATGTTCCAATTTGGAATCCGTGGAATTAGCAGTAGTAAAAAAGAAGATGTAGATGCCGCTCGGGAATATGGCAGTGTGATTTTATCCCCACGGGAAATGAGAAAAATGAGCATTGAATCTGTGCTGGATCTAATTCCAAAAGGGGAAAATTATTATGTAACAATCGATATCGATGGATTAGACCCATCGTTGGCACCTGGAACAGGCACTCCTTCTCCCGGTGGATTGTATTATGATGAAGTAAATGAATTGTTGGAAGGGATTGCAAAAAGAGGAAATGTAATCGGTTTTGATTTAGTAGAAGTCTCTCCTCCCTATGATCCAACCGGAATTACGAGTCAAGTAGGAGCAAGACTCATTCTTGATTTCATTAGTTTTATTTTAAAAGAAAAAGAAAGTAGCCCGCAGTTAGTTTCGGCTATGCAAATAAATAGTTAGAAGTAAATTTGATAATGTAGAGGAGAGTGTTCGCACCTTCCTCGACAATGTTCTATCCACTCATATCATAGTTCTTTTATTGAATATCATTGTTCCTATTAACTTTACAACTAAAGATCTTGAAAGTGAACAAATGAGATACAGAATCTCCTTAACAAATGTAGCATTAAAATAGTTCTTCATTAGAATTATTGAAAGCGCTTTCTCAACGAAGAAATAATTAATAGGATCTCCCTGGACAAATATAAGAAAAAGGACTTAGACAAAATTATAGGAGGTTCACTATGGAAGCAAGTAAGCGAGGTTCCAACAAAATGATTATTGGTATCGTATTAGCCGTCCTTACGTTTTGGTTGTTTGCTCAGTCAATGGTAAACATTATTCCAGCAATTCAAGCAGATTTAGGTATATCATTAGGAACTCTAAATATTGCTATTAGTATAACCTCCTTATTTTCAGGTATGTTTATTGTTGCGGCTGGAGGAATTTCTGATAGAGCCGGACGTAAGAAACTAACTTTTTTAGGATTGCTTTTAAGTGTTATTGGCTCTTTATGCCTTGTTTTGGCACAAGATGCTATACTTTTAATCGCCGGGCGTATCATCCAGGGTATTTCTGCAGCATGTATTATGCCTGCAACCATTGCTTTGGTTAAAGCCTATTTCGATGGGGAAGACAGGCAGCGTGCTCTTAGTTATTGGTCATTCGGTTCATGGGGTGGAGCCGGTGCTTGTGCTTTAATAGGCGGCGCCATTGCTACATATATGGGGTGGAGATGGATTTTTGTCCTTTCTATTGTTATCTCTTTAGTTGCGATGTACCTACTAAAAGATATACCAGAAAGTAAGGCTGAACAATCAATCAAATCAAAATTTGATTATACTGGCTTACTCATTTTTATTTTCGTTATGCTAGCATTGAATTTAACAATTACACGTGGGCATGAGTTTGGTTGGACGAGTCCGCTTACGATTGCTTTAATAAGTGCAACTATAATTGGAAGCGCTCTATTCTTTCTAGTTGAAATAAATAAACCAAATAGGTTTATTGAATTTTCTTTATTCAAGACCAGAGCATATACCGGAGCAGTAGCCTCAAACTTTTTACAAAATGGGATTGCTGGAACAGTTGTGGTTGCGAATACGTATGTGCAATTAGCAAGAGGGTTTACAGCCTTTCAAACAGGTTTATTAACTATTGGTAACTTAGTTGCTGTGCTCATAATGATTCGTGTGGGTGAGAAAATGATGCAAAAAGTAGGGGCAAGAAAACCAATGATTGCAGCTTCAATAATTACTCCCCTTGGGATTAGTTTAACAGCGTTAACATTCTTACCTGACTTAGCTTATATAATTACCGTCTTTCTTGGTTTCATGCTTTCAGGTATTGGACTTGGATTATACGCAACTCCGTCTATTGAAACCGCTGTGGTAAATATTCCAGAGGATAAAGTTGGTGTTGCTTCAGGTATTTATAAAATGTCCAGCTCACTAGGCTTTTCATTTGGTATAGCGATTTCAACAGCAGTTTATGGTGCAATCGTAACAACTGGAAACATAGAATTGGCAGCATCTGCAGGGATCATGGTAAACATGGCTTTTGCTATCCCGTCATTAATCTTCATAATGTTAACAATTCCGCACAACGAGGGGAAAAAGGCACCCCAGCTTTCAGCGAAAAAAGTTGAAACTGAAAAAGTTAAAACTGAAAAAGTATTCGGTCTAAATTAAGGAACCTAATCAAATGAATGTGCATTTATGGGGGAAAAAGGTTCAGTAAAAAAACCGGAGTGATATTAAATGGAGCGATATTTTGCTTACTTCTCTACGGCGTTCTTGGACGTACAGTGTTTTGAATGATACTTAATTAATTTAGAAATGATAAAAGAGACCTATACAAGTGTAAAGGTCTCTTTATCATTGAAAACTTCTCTTCATTTCAACCTTTAAAAAAACGTTGTTTTCTTCTTTTATTCCTTCTTTTATTTCTTCTGATAAAACCTGCGAGGGTGATACTGTTTTTTTTGTTGTAACCTTTGAAAAAAGATTGCATAAAATTCAGCGAGAACTCTCAATTTCTAGGTATAAACAAACCTAGCATTTTGAACTTCGGTCAAAATACGAGGTTTCACCATTCATTTCCATACTAAAACTTATCATGCTAGAGCACCATTTAAGTTTGTGAATATAAAGCATTCATTCCAGCAAATAAAGGATTGCCACTATTTTTATATTCTGAATATTCATTATTTAATATAGAGTATTTCTAGAAGCTGTATTATAATAGTCAATATATTATTGTAATCGTTTACATATAAATATATGGATATGGAGAGAAAATTATGGAACTTGTACTTAAACAAAGACAAGAAGTTAACCTAAAAATGACAATCGAGTTAAGACAAGCCATCGCACTATTACAATACTCGACATATGAACTTTACCAATACATAAAAGAGCAAGAGATGGAAAACCCTTTAATAGATTTAAAGGAACAAACGAATAATCCTTTATATGAAGAAAAGCTTAGTGGAAAATCGAATGTAAATGGCTCCTCTAAAATGACAATAGATTTACTAACAAGTAATGATATAGGTATGAGAAATAAGCTCCATGAACAAGCCAAATTCTTATTTAAGGATGTCCTAGATCAAAAATTAATCAGATATATCATACATAATTTAGATGATAATGGATATTTAAAATTCAATGAAAATGAGTCATTTCCTTATGAAGAATACGATGAAGCTGATATCTACAGAGGAATTCAACTGCTTCAACATGTGGGGCCTATCGGGATAGGCGCAAGGAGTTTGAAAGAGTGTTTACTCTTGCAAATAACAAACGATTTTCCTAAAGTGGAATTAGCTGAATGCCTAATTCAAAATCACCTGGTTTTATTAGCTAATAGAAAATGGGATGAAATTGCTACTCGCATGAAAATATCTTTGGCCACTGTAAAAGAAATTTACGACTTTATTCTAACTCTTAATCCTAAACCATGTTCTGGTATCTCTGACTTTTTAATAGAATATGTGAACCCAGATATAATTGTAGAGATGAAAGAGACGKGTCTTTCTTTTTATTTAAATGATAGTTATTTGCCTAATATTCATTTTAATAATGAATATTCAAGTATGCTAAATAATAAAGATGAAACTTCAAAGTATATTACTACACAATTTAATAGTTACCAATGGTTGCTAAACAGTATTGAGCAGCAGCGTCAAACAATCATGAAAATAGTAAAGGTTATTATTGATAAGCAAGAAGATTTTTTTAAGGACGGATTTACATCACTCAACCCCTTAACATTAAAAGAAGTCTCAGAAGAAATAGGAATGCATGAGTCTACTGTTAGCAGGGCTACAATGAATAAAGTTATTCAAACTCCTAAAGGCACTTTTGACCTTCGGTTATTCTTTCCGTCAAAGTTAGATACTGTAGACGGAAATTCCATATCTCAAACGAAGGTAAAGCGACTATTAGAGACTTTCATTGCGAACGAAAATAAATTAAAACCTTTCTCCGATCAAAAAATAGCAAGCTATTTTAATAATGAAAAAGGGGTTACAATATCAAGACGTACGATTAGTAAATATCGAGAAGAACTAAAAATTCCATCTTCAAGTAAACGTAAAGAGATAAATAGTATGATGTGATAAAAGATAAACACCCCCAGTGCGTATCACTTAATAAGTGACCACTTTGAGGGTGTTTCCTTATATCCTTATACTTAATTAAGCGATATCACAAGCTTCAGCTAATACTTGCAGGGGCTACGATATCATCTGCCGACCTTGTTCAACTAACGGGGTAGGTTGGATGAGTAACTGGGGACAACTTTATCATCCGTTATGTTTATATACCAAAAAGAAAAGGACCATTTTTGGATCCTTTGGTTTGTTCCTTCATTCGGTTTGGCCCTTAGACTCAATGGCTGATAGACGTGCCTCTCTTATTGATGGAGGCACACCAATTAAAGATGTGGCAGAAAGATGGGGCGTTTCTCGAACCACCATATATCACTATTTGGAACGTGACCTTTTATATAGGACCAAGATTTTGCATCCTTGGAACGTACGGTCATTACTGATTTCATTTTAAAGATGCACTTTGGACACTAAAAATAGCAACTGAGTGAATGCAGTTGCTATTTTTTTATGCTACTTTATTGTCAAAAGATGTTCTAAAAACGATACGAATGAATTAGCGTTTTCTCCCCATCAACCCTTTAGTCCTAAAGCTATGCTTTTTTAGACACCTTCTTTTACTTGTTAATTCTTAATAATCTTCAACACAATACTGTGGCGTGATGGGAGTGGAGGCTAGTCTCCTCCTATCACAATTCACTTTATTCGTATAGAGAACCATCGTCTTTTTGTTTAGCTGTGACTGAAAGATTTGCAGAGTAAGTCACACCTTGATACTCATTTGTTGCTGTTTCATCAAGTTTTACACCGAAAGAAAGATCAATGTATTCATTTGTTTTTAAATTCCAGAACTTGTTACCATTCCCTRTTTCTGCTCCATCACCTAATAGCACTTCTTTCTCACTTCCCGCTGCAGAACGTAATTCATCAGAGTTTAGTAAGCCTGTTATTATTTCTACACCATCTGCAATTTCAATAGGTTCGCCCGAAGCTAGAGATTGAGTTACTACATTTGTTGTTCCTTCGAATAATTTTTCCAGTTTAATCTGAGATGCTTTTAGTACTTCTTCAGTAGGCTTTACTTTATATTTAAGTGCAATATACCCCACTTTATAAGTATCTAAAGAAAGATTCTTATCTAATGATTGGTTTAATTTTGCATTTAAGAAGGTATCCATAGTACCTGTGTTATCGATTGTCAGCCAATCTCCAAACACTAGTTGTGATGGGGCAAAATTTTCAACTGCTACAATACTCTCATTGATATTTTCCCCATTATTAAGCTGTAAGAGTGCGTTTGTTACTTCACCTTTTGCAGATGTTTCAGATGTAAACCATGAATAAGTTCCATAGCTTGTTGCAACTGCAATTGTTCCTGCAATCGTTGTACCTAATAATGCTCTTTTCACTTTAGACATTTTCATAAGATAATTCCCCCTATTTTATAAAATCTATTTATTTAGATACAATCTCTTCATTCTTAGGTTGTTTTTCTTGGCGGGAGAGACGTTCATATACCGATATACAGATATAGCCTGTTAGCGGAATCGTAATAAATAATAAAAATCCTAATGGTCCGCTTGCAAAGTTAGARAMATACCCAAGCTTCGGTATTAAAGCAACTTGTTTTCCAACTAGATGATCCTTCATAACAATCATTGAGTCTTCAACATTGTTGTTGTCACCTTTTGTCACAAAACCAACTTGTCCATTTTGTTCTCTAACATCAATGACTCTATGTGTAATAAATTTTGTATCCGATTCTTTAAAGGTAATCACATCATTAACTTCTACATCTTTAAACTCTACTTGTCTAATCAATATGAGATCACCCGACTGAAGATGGGGCTGCATACTATTAGAGAGRACGGTTAAAGGTGTGTATCCAAAGAAGCTTGGTAAACTACCAGGATTTTTACTAGATTGGAATACCGTAATACCAATATAGATAATTAAAAGAATTACGATTGCWATAAAGATTTTTGAAAGCCATGATGTTCTTTTTTTCATACTATTGCTCCTAACATCATTAGTTTTGATTTTTCCTAATTGAGATTGATGTCAGAAAATCAATTCATTTATTGAACATTGATTGGATTAACCCCTACCACTTTGATCAAGAAATGCTTCTTAGTCACAGCAGTAGGGGAATTCATTAGAGTACTATGAAATAAAATACAGTTTACTGAATACCCAACTCGTTCAAAATACTTTCTAATGTCTTACCATCTTGGTTCTCTTTTGGAGCTGGAGAATTTTCTACATCTAGAGCCAATCTGTAGTTTGTACATGAGAAGTTGTCAACATATCTAATTGGCTCTAAAATAGTTGTTTCAATGCGTACAAGAGAACTGGTCGTCTGGTTATTTTTTCGGCTCTAGACCAATTGCACGCAAGAAATCTGCTAATCCTTTGTTTCCTAATTTTTCTTTYGGTTTCTTATTTTTAGGTACATCCGGGCCAACTTTCAAGAAGTTCTTTTCGATAAAGCGAATATCCGTTTCGTTCACAATGCCATCCTGGTTAATATCTGCCTTTTTATTTTCCTTGCCGTAAAAGGCGACAGCCTGTATGACATCATTAATATCAATCATCGCATCCTGATTCACATCACCGGCTACTGCAACTGGTTGACCACCTGGAACTGCTCTATACGTACCGACATCTTCGCCCCACGGTGTTTTCGTACCAACCGTCACTTTCTGAATGCTCTTCAGATGTCCAGGTGCTTCAACGACAATATCGATTTCGGTTCGATCTTTCGATGCAGGAATATAGATATTTACATAACCTTTTTTGTCAATCGTCCCTTGCACTTTTGTCCCGTCTTTCAATTGCCCGTATGCTTTTGCTCCTATGATGGAATAATCCATCTTAGAGTTTGCATAGAACGCTTCAAGGTGGGTAAAAGATACCACATGAGAGCTCTTTGGTATGATTTTATAGTCGTTAATATGGTTGAATGATTGGATGACAACCGGTTCTTGCTCACCGTATTGTGTATACGTGAATGGCACTGTATTATCTTCGGTGTTCATCGTGTCATAGTAGAAGCCGTACTTACCGTCATTTATCAGTTTAAATGTCACATCAAGGAATGGCGTATCACCGCTGATTCCTTTGAAATCTTCATCGCCGCTGATATGAGCGCCCGCATTCACCTCGTCTTTATTAACTGAATATACAGGATGATCCTTCACAGTGGGTTCGTCGACACTTACTGTTAATCCGTTTTCATCCGCATACTGCTGGAATGCTGGGTTAACTTTTACACTTTCGAACTGGAAGAGCCAATTATAGAATCCAACATTGTAGTTTCCAGCCATCAAATCCTTTACGTTATTTAGATTTAATGTCATCGTGACTGTATCGTTTAAATAGACTTTTTCCTTATCGTAAGTTGGTATCACATAAGGTGTACCTTTTTTGACGAATGCAAAGAAATTGGTTTCATTTGTAAGTTCCGCATTTCTCGCCATATCCATAGGKATTAGTTTGATTGTTGCTGGACCATTCTCAATATCAGATKGTTCAATACCGAATTTTGTATCCCCATTTGCATCAAGTGGGAAATCGCCGTTATRAACAGCTTTTTGATTGAAGTAATACCATAGCTTATTTTCAGACTGTGTGTAGCCTRAAGRTGCTAATTTTGCCGTTCCTTCGTCCCAYASRTTSGCATGAAGCCAAAACGCATGGTGCGTATTTCCGTCTGGCATCTGTTCATCTGTAAAGTCCGAATCACTTAGCTCATAGACGCCAGGTTGATGGTCTTTTAGCGTCAACTTCGGTAACGTGTTATCGATGATAAACTTTTGATTAACGACCTCGTACCTCACCTCATCTGCATCTGTTGTACGAAGTTTGATGGAATACTCACCTTCTGGCAGTTGCGCCTTTGGCTGATTGATGTCTGTTTTTTCATCTTTCGGATCGCCGATAAACGGATAATACGATGGCGAGAATGTTGTTCTTAGATCCATATCAAGAGGCGCACCGTTTAAGCTAAATGGTTTTAACGAACTTGCTCCAAGTGCTTTGCCGTCTTTATCATAGATAATCGGCCATAAATCTTTCATCGGGCTGTTTAATTTGAAATAGATATAGCGAATTTGAGGTGCCATCCATGGATGGCTCCAAGGCAGAGTTGTGATTGCTGGATTCGATACCTCAACGACTTCGATTCCTTTTTCAACGAAGCGAGTCGCGAACGGAATGCGATAGTGTTCATTTGGATTGTCACGGTTGACAATGTTCACATACCCTTCATATTGTCCCCTCTCTGCGCTCGCAGGTATGTTAACCGTTGCCGTTACATTTGTTGCCTCCCCTGCAGCGACCGTCACAGATGCTGAAGAAGTCGTTACGGTTACATTATTCGCTACTGCGTCACTTACCCAAGCACTCTCATTATCAACCGGTTTACTATATTCAGCCGTAATGTCGAATGTTTTCGCTTGAGTACCTCGGTTTTTAAAGACAACCGTACGATTGACAGTATTTGTGCTACCTTCTTTTTTGTAAACCGCACCAAACGTCAATGCGCCTTTTTCATACACGTTCTCTATAAAGCCACCATTTCCATCACCTATTATCGTGGTGTCTTGTACCTTGAATGCCATCTCGTTATGAACGGCTTCTGCTACATCTACTTCACCTGCGCCTACTTCGTACACGGAATAGTCGCCGTTTAGTTTGTCCGCACTATTCATCAACGCTGCTTTGACATCAGCCGGTTTGTAATCTGGGTGTGCTTGTAAAATCAGTGCAGCAATCCCT
>NZ_JBFUKT010000033.1:0-25448 GCF_056400705.1 Paenisporosarcina sp. P5_A11 | reverse complement strand
ATACATTTCTGATGATTCTATCATTAACTCGTCAATTTCTTCACCTATACCAGAAAATATATGTATGGTGGCACTTAATGAATTTTTTGAAGTAACAACAGCAAATCTAGTAAGATCAGGATGAATTCTAACTTCTATTATCGGATCTGAGATTTTAGTGATTTCTTTACTTACACCAGTTTCTATATGATACGTAAGGAGAGAAAAATCCAAACCATGACGTGTTACATAAAGAATTTCTTCATTCGTCAACCATCCCACCACTCGCTCAAAGCTTTCATTTTGAATTGATAAACGTCTACCTTCTTCTGATTCTATCTGGTCTCGTTTCACAGTCTGAGCTTCTTTTGGTGGTTTAGATATTTCAGAGGTCATCGGTTGACAACCTGAAATGAAAATGAATATTATCAATAAGGCTGTAAACCCACGTGTCATTCCGATCCCCTTCTTTCTATACTTAGTAGTACGTTTAATTCACCATTGTGTTTCATAAAAACAAAAAAATCGTCTAAAAGTGAATGAACACTTTTAGACGATTAGTTTTCATGACAATTACTTTTTATCTTTGGCTTGATCAATTAAGAGATTTCCTGTTTTTTCATCATAAAAACGAAGTAAATCTCCATTTATGATTTTATCAGAATACCCCAGTTCTTCAGCTGCACGTTCAATATAAGGAGCACATGCTGCAGCTTCTGTTTCTTCACCAGTTTCCTTGTCATAACAAACATTTCCTGCGTAAACCACTTTATCGGTTACAAAACGTCCATCACGGAAAACGACAAACTCTTCATGATCTTTAGAGAAAACATCAGCACCTAATTGCATATCCTTACTTGTCTCAACACCAAGTAAATGTAGTAACGTTGGACGAATATCAATTTGTCCAGATACTTCTTCCACTACTTCACCTTGATCTGAACCAGGCATATGAATAAACAATGGTACACGTTGTAATTGAGCACTTTCAAACGGCGTAATTTCTTTTCCTAAATACTGCGACATTGCTTCATTATGATTTTCTGAAATACCATAATGATCACCATACATCACAATAATAGAATCTTCATATAACCCTTTTGCTTTTAATTCATCAAACAAAATTTTAACTGATTCATCCATGTAACGAGCCGTTTGGAAGTAACGATTCAATGTACCAGAATTTGAATCATATTCAGAAATAAATTGATCTTCTTTTTCCAAATGGAATGGATAGTGATTTGTTAAAGTAATTAAACGAGAATAGAATGGTTGTTGCATTTCTGTCATGTGATTAACTGATTGTTTAAAGAATGGTATATCTTTTAATCCCCAGTTAACTGCATCGCCTTCTGCAACTTCATAACTATCTACGTCATAAAATTTATCTATATCTAACGCATCATACATAATGTCACGGTTCCAGAAACTCTTGTTATTTGAGTGCATAACATTTGTAAAATAACCTTTTTCATTTAACTTTTCAGACATTGAATTGTAAGTGTTTCCGCTGTTTGTGAAGAACACAGCTCCTCCACCTAAAGGATATAATCCGTTTTCCACAATAAACTCAGAGTCAGAAGTTTTACCTAGACCTGTTTGATGGTAGAGATTAGGGAAATAGTAGGTATCTTTATCTTTAGTTAAGCTATTCAAGAATGGCGTAACCACTTGGCCGTTCATTTCCTCATTTACTACAAACGTTTGAAGTGACTCTAAAGAAACTACTATCACATTTTTACCTTCTGCAGTTCCAAACACTTCATAATTTGGTTCTGCTTGGTTTGAACGAACATAGTTATTAACTTCAACTAATTCACTGCCATCAGCTAATGCGCGTTGTGCATGTGATTTAGATTGAATGTAAATATCGTAAATATGATAGTTATAAGTTCCGATATTTTTCACTAGTAATTCACGATCAAAGCTGCGTGTAAGAAGCTGTGGACGTTCCGTTTCAGCAAGTCCTAAATTTAAGAACAGAACAGCTGCAGAAATCACAAAATAGGCTCGACGAATTGCTGGTTTAACAATTGTCGCCTCTTTTGCGTTTGGCAACCATTTGATAGCTGCAAATAATAAAAGAACATCAATAAAGTAAAACACGTCTGACACGTAAATAGTTTCTGCTGCCGAAGCACCTAAATCACTAAAGTTGCTCGTTTGGAACAACACAGGCAATGTAATGAAATCACTAAAGAAGCGATAAAATGCAACGTTTGCATATAAAATTATGGCTAATATTGAACTCGTAATTAATAAATATCGATTTCTAGCTTTAGCGGATTTGAAGAATAATGAAATACCATATACAGCAAGCAAAAAGCTTAACGGGTTAATAAACAAGATAACTTGTTGCATGACATTTTCAATTTTCATATCAAAACTCGTATGGTATACCACATATGTTTTAATCCATGTTAGCAAAATGGCTACCGCCAAAATCGAATGTTTAGGGTAATTTGTTTTCTTCATTCCTAACATCCTCCTCATCACTTTCAAACTCCGAATTTTTCTCCGCAAAAAGCAATCATACAATCTCTGATGTCACAGAGTCAAACGACAGCTTTCTGTCTGAATGTTACCTTCTATAATAAAGCAATGCTAAACACCTTATTGGCTTGAGCAACATTTTATTCAGCGAAAGAAAGAAACATTAGTATATCTTAATCCTTTTTTAACAATGACGCAACTTTAGCTTAATAAATTCCAAGTATAATTGAATACTGTTGCCTCTTCATTACTCACCCCATATAAGACGAGTGAAAACAATATAAGTTTCACTTTTTCAAAAAAAAATTAATAGAGACTTCTTCCACTATTTGAAATTCCAAATAAAAAACAACCTAAACCTCCTTTCGGCTTAGGTTACCATGGGAAAATTTATTTTATTTTWTTATCAATTAAACGTGACATTTCCTGCCTTAGTAAAAGAATAGCCATTTGGTAATCTTGTATATCCATTATCTGTGATTTATAGAGCTCCCTTATTTCATCTTCCATTAACAGGATATCTGCCTGGCGTTCCGTTGTATAAATGTATGTTCCATTTCTTTTTAAATATTGCATGACATCATATAGCGATTTCATCTATTCACTCCACTTTCGAACTCCGGATTCGTTGCGTCTCGGTTATAATGCATTGTACTGGTAAATCAAATCGCTCAATCGGTATTTCATTCACGATTTGGCTATCAAATGCAAGCGCGAACGTGGCTCCATTATAGCTACTTAAAAACCGGTCATAATAACCTCCACCAAAGCCTATTCGATATCCTTGCTTATTAAAGACTACACCAGGCACAATCAACACGTCAATTTGAGTCGGCTCTAACCTTTTTGTCAAAGAAGGAATGGGTTCTTTTAATTTCATATATACCACTTCAAGTTGATCAAAAGAGTTAATTTCATAAAAAGTCATTCCTCGTGTCGCAGGTTCGCACTTAGGAACGGCAACTTGCTTTCCCATTGCCCAAAGTTTCTTAATTAAGTGCCATGTATCAACTTCGGGAAAGGATGATAACGTAATGCCTATCACTTGAGCATTCTGTATTTTCTCTTCAACTAATACTTTCTTATGTATATGATTAGAATACTCATTGTGCACATTTACATCTAAATTATTTAACTTGTGTAATATGCTTTTCCGTAACGTGGACTTATCCATTTCAATTCCTCCATGAAAAAAACCAAAACCTCGTAAGGTTTTGGTTAAATGGTATTATTTTGTTTCACGGTGTGTAGTCATTTTCTTTTCACGTGAGCAATATTTTTTCATTTCAAGACGTTCCGGGTTGTTACGCTTGTTTTTCTTAGAAATGTAGTTGCGCTCGCCGCAATCTGTGCAAGCTAGTGTGATGTTAACGCGCATCTTTATCCCTCCCACTTTATCAGGATTCAAGTTTAATTATTGAGCATAATTTATACGACTAACTTATTATAGCATAAGCCATAGAAAAATCTACTATTAAGTTGCAAATATTTATCTACATAGAAAGAGATATATTTCTCTTCCAAATAAAATCTACTTATTTAATTCGGCATGACGCCCTTTAACCAAATAAAATAATTGTTCCGCAATATTTGTTGCATGGTCAGCAGACCGTTCTAAATATCTACAGACAAAAGATAATTGTGTTACTTGGCTTAATAATTTCGGGTTTTCAGATCCTACTAATAAAAGCTGTTGAATGGTTTGACCATACAAATTATCCACTTTATCATCTAGTTCTGCAATTTTACGTGCCTCTTCAATGTTTTCATCAATAAAGGCCTTCATCACATCAGTTAACATACCGATAGTTATTGTACGCATTTCTTCAATATTTTTTATTGTTGGAACAAACTCTGCTTTTCCAATACGAATGGCCTCTTTTGCAATGTTTACTGCATAGTCGCCAACTCGTTCCATATCATGTGCTGCTTTAATTAAAACGATTAACCTTCTTAAATCAGTAGCAACCGGTTGTTGTTTCGCTAATAATAATATGACACGATCGTTAATTTCTTCTTCCAACCGATTAATATGAATGTCGTTTTCAATAATTGATAATGCAATGTCCACGTCTTGGTTTAACAACGCATCAATCGATTTATTCAATGTAGAAATTGATAAATTACTAAGCAATAAAAATTGTTCATGAACACCATTAAGCTCCAGTTCAAATTTTTCTCTAACTACCATCTTTGTTTACCCCCTTCTTTGTCAACCAAAGCGTCCTGAAATGTAATCTTCTGTTCGTTTGTCAGAAGGTGTAGAAAAAATGGTATCCGTTTTATCATATTCCACAACTTCTCCATTTAAGAAGAATGCCGTTCGATCAGAAATACGTGCTGCTTGTTGCATATTATGAGTCACAATGATGATTGAGTAATTTTGTTTTAGCTCTTGAACTAATTCCTCAACTTTTAGTGTCGAAATAGGATCAAGTGCAGATGTAGGTTCGTCCATTAATATAACGTCAGGCTCGATTGCAAGTGCACGTGCAATACAAATACGTTGTTGCTGTCCACCTGACAGACTGTAGGCATTCTCATTTAAACGATCTTTAACTTCATCCCAGATAGCTGCTCCACGTAAGCTTTGTTCAACAATTCCATCCAATATCTTCTTATTTTTAATCCCATGAATACGGGGACCATAAGCAATATTGTCGTAAATTGATTTTGGGAATGGATTCGGTTTTTGGAAAACCATGCCCACTTTCGTACGCAATTCTTCTACACCATAACTTGTATCTAAAATATTGCGATCACGATATATAATTTGTCCCGATGTTTTGACAGATGGTACTAACTCCACCATCCGATTTAAGGTTTTAATATATGTCGATTTCCCACAACCCGAAGGTCCAATAATTGCAGTCACTTCATTTTCTTTAATAGCTAAATCAATATTCTTTAACGCATGGTGGTTGCCATACCATAAATTTAATTGACGTGTATCATACACAATCTTGTTTTCAGTTGACTCTTGATTGCTTTTAAATGGTGCTAATGGAGATGCTGTTTGTTTGTTTACTTTCAGTTGAACCATTTTGAAACCCTCCCATGCCACATTGGCTTAATAACGTCTTTGGAACTTATTTCGAATGAACACTGCAATTGAATTCATCAACAACAAGAACATCATCAAAACGATGATTCCAGCTGCTGCTACACTCTGAAACGCTTCCTGTGGCCGTTTTGCCCAGTCAAAAATCTGCATTGGCATGGCAGTAAATTGACTAAGTAAATTTTCTGGTAAAAATTGTATGATAACTGGAATTCCAATTACAACAAGTGGTGCTGTTTCTCCTATTGCTCGAGAAAGGGCTAAAATTCCGCCTGTTAAAATCCCAGGTATTGCTGAAGGCAATACGACTCTTGCAATAGTCTGCCACTTGGTAGCACCCATCCCATAAGATGCTTCACGTAAATCTTTAGGGACAGCGCGAATTGCTTCTTGAGAAGAAACGATGATAACGGGCAATATTAACAAACTCATTGTAAATCCTGCCGCTAAAATACTATTACCTAGTGCTAGTGCTCTTACAAAAATCGTTAAACCGAGTAAACCAAACACAACTGAAGGAACACCGGCTAAATTAGAGATATTCATACGAATGAAATCATTAATTTTACCTTTCTTGGCATATTCCTCAAGATAAATTGCAGATCCTACACCTAATATTAATGAGACTGGTGCCACAACGGCCATCATCCATAGCGACCCAATAAGGGCGGCCTTAATCCCTGCTTTTTCAGGGAAACGTGATCCGAAATTTGAAAAGAAGTCGAGCGATAAGTAACCGATACCTTGGACGAAAATTCGATAAAACAACAAACCTAAAGCTAATAATGCAAATAATGTAGCCAAGAAGAATAACGCTTTAAAGATTTTATTTACAATCATTCTACTGCCCATTCGTTTGACAACAGATGCATGATCGACATATTTCATTTTAATATTCCTCCCTAAAACGTTTTGAAATCACATGAGCTAATAAGTTCATGAGAAGCGTAAAGAGGAATAACGTAAATCCGACCGAATAAATCGAATAATAGATAGTTGTGCCGTAACCAGCATCTCCTGTTGAAACTTGAACAATATAAGCAGTCATGGTTTGAATTGAATCCGTCATATCTAAATCAAATCGAGGCGTGGAACCACCTGCGAGTGACACAATCATTGTCTCTCCAATTGCACGTGAAACCGCAAGAACGATTGAAGCCATAATCCCAGATAACGCTGCTGGTAACACAACTTTAACGGCCACTTCCAGTTTGGTTGCACCTAAGGCTAGTGCACCATCCCGAATTGAATTTGGAACCGATGACATCGCATCTTCTGACAAGGAAGCAATCATGGGTAATATCATAATCCCTACCACTATACCCGGGCTTAATGCATTAAAAATCTTTAACTCCGGGATAAATTGTTGTAATAATGGTGTCACAAATGTTAATGCAAAAAAACCGTAAACTATTGTAGGTACACCCGCTAATACTTCGAGAACAGGTTTAATGACACGTCGCATATTATCACTTGCATATTCACTTAAGTAAACTGCTGATGCTAATCCAAATGGTACCGCAACCACGACTGCAATCAACGTTACTTTTAATGTACCCGCAATTAAAGGCAATATGCCAAAGAGCGGTTCATTATTTGAAAATGGTAACCACTCTGTACCGAGTAAAAAATCAAAAAACGGTACACGCTGGAAAAACTCAAATGTTTCAAAAATTAATGTAAAAACAATCCCGAAAGTTGTTAATACTGATATGGACGCAATAATGAAAAGAATGACTGGAATTGATTTTTCAATTCGCTTTTTGCCCTTCTTTCCTTTCTGCTTCGCAATCATGTCTTGAACGGACACGTTTGCTTGATGGTCATTTGAAGCCAAGTGAAATCCCCCTTTACCTAAAAAGAGAAGAGAGTAGCACCGCTGCTACTCACCTCTCAAGCCGCATTTAATTTGGTTAATTTATTTCAAACCTTCTAATGCGTCAAGATCTTCTGTATATTTTTCTTCCGGCAAGCTTACATAGCCAACTGCTTCAGCCATTTCACCAGCATTCTCAAGTGAATATTTCATGAAGTCATAAACCGCTTCATTTTCATTGACTGAAGAATTTTTCACGTATACGAATAGTGAACGTGATAGTGGTTTATATTCACCAGATTCGATCGTTTCGTTTGTTGGTTCTACACCATCAATTTTGACATCATTTAATGAATCTTTATTAGCTAAATAGTATGCATAACCGAAATATCCGATTGCGTTTTTGTCGCCTTGTACACCTTGTACTAATACGTTGTCATCTTCAGAGAGAGTCGCAGATTTCACGATATCTTCATCTTCAAGAACGACTTCATTAAAGTAGTCAAAAGTACCTGAATCTGTACCTGGTGAGTAGAATACAACTTCTTCATCAGGCCATTCCGGATTAATATCAGACCATTTTTTTGTTGTACCATCTTCTACCCATAATTTCTTAAGATCTTCTATAGTTAAATCCTTTGCCCAATCGTTTTCAGAGTTCACAACAATTGTAAGTCCGTCTTTAGCAATTTCTAATTCGGTATAATCAATGCCTTCTTCTTTTAGTTTAGAGGCTTCTTCATCTTTAATTGGACGGGAGGCATTCGAGAAATCAGTTTCACCCGCGATAAATTTTTCAAAACCACCACCGGTTCCAGATGCTCCGGCTGTCACTTTTACATCTGGTTGAACTTGTTGGTATTCTTCAACTAATGCTTCCGTAATAGGAGCAACTGTAGATGAACCATCACCTGATACTGAGCCAGATAAAGTTTTTGTAGCTTCTTCGTTTCCATTACCTGCTTTATCTCCATTACCACAAGCACCTAATACTAGTGCTGAGCCTATCATGGTTGACAACATAAAGAATTTAACGTTTTTCATCTGTGTAGTTCCCCCTAAGGTTGGTTGTTTTTGCCTTACAAACATTACTATATAGCTTTATTGTTAAGTCCATATAAACGGCATGTAAAGAGATTGTAAATACAGAAAAGCCATGATATGTATTTATATCATGGCTTGTTATTGAAAAATTATTCATTTGTCGTTTCTTCTGTATCTTCTTCAATCAACGTTTCCGAAAACGCTGGTTTAATCGTTTGTAAAGTTGAAGACTCTGATTCTTCTGCTTTTTTCTTGTTTTTGATTTCATAGTAAGCATCGACTACTTCACGAGCAAGTATTGTACCAGTGCTTTCATATTGACCATTATAAAATGGTGCCCATGGCATGATTACAGCATAAGCAATTTCTGGTTTATCAAATGGAGCAAAGCCAATATGTGTGGAGTTGATTGTTTGATCTCCCCAGTTTTCTTTTTTCGTATCATAATAAACTACTTGGGCTGTTCCAGTTTTTCCGGCTGCTTGATAAGGTGCATCACCAAAATACGATCTTGCTGACCCATTACTACCGTAATAAACGCGAGACATTCCTTTTTTAATTTGATCTATTTGTTCCTGTGTATTATGGATTCGATTTAATACAGTCGGCCCAATTTCAGTAACTAAGGGACCCATTGTTGTTCCATCTGTGGAAGGCTCTCTAATTTCTTTCACCACGTGCGGCTGAATACGACTTCCGCCGTTTGCGATGGTTGCTACATATTGCGCCATTTGAAGAGGTGTATAAGTATCAAATTGTCCTATCGTTAAATCCAAGAGTTTTTCAGTTGCCATTCCACCATTGATCCCTGAGGTTTCACCTGGTAAATCGATTCCTGTTGGCACTCCTAATCCAAATTGTGCATATGAATTACGTAATATTCCAAAAGCATCATCATCTAAGTCTATTGACTCGTCGAATTTATATATTGCATTGGCTAATCTGAAACCAATTTTAAACATATAGACGTTGGAAGATCGTTCAATCGCTTGTAAGTCACTCATTGGAATCTTGGAAGAGCGATTAAAAACCGAACTTTTAACTTTTGATCCTTTGATTTTTATCGGTTCATCCGTCATTACTTCATTTAATTGGATTACGCCTTGATCATAACCTGTTAATACAGTTGCTGGTTTAATGGTAGATCCTATTTCGTAGGCAGAAGTAAAAGTTCCATAAGCATAGTCTTGAACAATTCGTTTATTAGTCTCTTTATCTATCGCTAATTTTTTCCCTACCATAGAAACAATTTCACCTGAATTTGGATCCATTATAACTACAAATGCACGATCTAATAAATGTGAACCGTTCTTTTGTTTCATTGCAAGAAGTTTTGCTTCGACTAGACTTTCAATTTTGGCATTAATCTCGCTGTCAATTGTTAACACTAAATCTTTACCTGGCTGACCTTCAAAGACTGTTTCAGTCTCTGTCACCGTACCTTTGCCATCGGTAATATTCTTAACTACACTTTTTTGACCTTGAAGTACTTCTTCATATTGCAGTTCAAGATAACTTCTTCCCACACGATCATTTCGAGTGTAGTCACGAGACATATAGTAGTCAAGACTAGATTTTGGTATGCCTTCTTTTGGTGAAGTGGTTCTCCCTAATATTGAGAGTGTAGACTTAGGTACTCGAACCCAGTCTGTCGTAGTGTTAACGCCTTTCATTTCAGTTAAACGTTCAGAAACACGAGCAAATTCTTCAGGTGTTACTTCATTACTTTTAATGATTTGTGGCGATAAGGCATAACCAGAAGACATTTCTCGATAAATCGCAAGTACTTCCAGTTCTTCATCTGTAAGGCTTGCAAGATCTTGTTCTGTTATTCTTTCTCTTACTAATTTATCAATCTGTTGTTGCATATCTGTTGTCGTAAGTGTTTCATCAGACAACATTTTAGCTTCTTCTTTTTTTGTTACTCTCTCATAAGCTTTGTCTCTATTTAACATAATCCAATAATCCTGCTTGTCTCGCAAGGTTACGTCATCTGTTTCCTTTTTAATGATTGACGCTAACATTTCTGCGATTTTCAGCATTTCTTCTTGAGTGGTCGTTTGTAACTTCGTATAAGTTATCGCATTTTGAGGTTCATTATCTACCAAAATCCGACCTTCACTATCATAAATACGTCCTCTTGGAACACTTGTATTTATTGGTACTTCTTCCGTTCTTTCCAATTCACGAACAAATTCTTCCCCCTGAACAATCTGTAAAAACCCGAGGCGAAAAATGAGGATTGAGAATAACAAAAAAATGGAGAAAAAGAGGATATTCATACGAAAAGTGATGTTTGCGCGCTGTTTAGCTTTAGCACTCGCAGCTCTTTTTTTAGATATTTTGCGCATGGCAACAGTCCTCCTTCTAGCTTTCTATCTGTAAAGTATTATATCATTTCGCACAAAAAATCACACACTCAATTAACGAAATGAGTGTGTGATTTGTTTCGTCATGTAAATGATTTGTCTACCTTCAAACGCCAGATCGATCCTCCGCTTCAGAAACTCGGAATCGAGCTAGAGTGGCGCTTTAAGCTTTTCTTCATTATTTTGCAGTTTCGAAACGTTTTGTAACTGCATCCCAGTTTACTACATTCCAGAAAGCAGCGATGTAGTCAGGACGACGGTTTTGATAGTTTAAATAATAAGCATGCTCCCAAACGTCTAAACCAAGTAAAGGAGTGTTACCTTCCATAATTGGTGAGTCTTGATTTGGAGTTGAAGTTAATTCTAATTCACCATTTTTAAGTGATAACCAAGCCCAGCCTGATCCAAAGCGTGTTGTTGCAGCTTTAGCAAACTCTTCTTTGAAAGCATCAAAGCTTCCAAATTTAGCATCAATTGCTTCAGCTAATGCACCTGAAGGATTTCCGCCACCATTTGCAGATAATAATTCCCAGAATAATGAATGGTTGGCATGACCGCCACCGTTGTTGCGAACTGCTGGACGAGCAGATTCTGGAACTGCGTCTAAGTTTGCAATTAACTCTTCAACTGATTTACTTAAAAGATCGTCATGACCTGCAAGTGCGTTATTCAAGTTCGTTACATAAGCATTGTGATGTTTTGTGTGATGGATGTTCATTGTTTCTTTGTCAATGTGTGGTTCTAGTGCGTCATACGCGTATGGTAATTGTGGTAATTCATAAGCCATGTGTCATTTCCTCCTAAAGGATCTTATTATTAGATTTACAATTAATAGCGTAACAAACTTAGTTCTTTCATTCAAATATTAACAACGCAATTTAATGAATTCAGTCTTTTGCCCGAAAGCTAGACTACTAGTATGAAAATCACAATCATGACAATTTGAACAATTCCTTTTGTAAGGACTGAAGTTAAAAAGCCGATTACTGAGCCAACACCCGTTTTAAATGCTTGTTTAATCGATGTTCGTTCAAATATTAATTCAGCAAGAATGGCACCTAAAAACGGCCCAAGAATGATACCTGCAAAAGGTAATACAATAGGACCTATTAACAAGCCAATTGTACTTCCCCAAATCCCCGCTTTACTCCCACCGTATTTTTTTACACCAAAGGCATTTGCCATCATATCCGCACCAAACAGTAAGACGACAAATAAAACTTCAATTAACCAGAACCACCAAGGCAGTTCTGCAAAAGAGAAAAACACTCCGTATAACAAGAAGCCCCCTAATATAAAGATAACGGACGGAATGATTGGGTAGACGAGTCCGATGAATCCAATGATAAAGCACACCACAATTAAACTCCAACCAATAATTTCCATGGTACACCTCCAAAAAAAAATCTCCTCTTTATCGTGCCTTACATCCATTAAGATGTAAAGCGCCAGAGGAGAAGATTGTTATGCTCTTTTTCCTAATACTGCTTCAGCTATATTAACCGCGTGATCACCGATACGTTCTAAGTTACTGACGATATCAACAAAAACAATACCTGCTTGAGGAGAACATGAGCCTTCAGTAAGTCGCAAAATGTGTTTCTTACGGAATTTACGTTCCATTTTATCGATTAAATCTTCTTGTTGCGCTACTTCATGTGCTAGTACTTGACTACTTATGTCTAAAGACTCTAAAGCTTTTTGCACAGTTTCAATTGTTAATGTAAACATATCTGTTAAATCATCCATGGCATCATTGGTTAATTTAAGACGGTTTACAAGTTGGTAGTCAATAAGTTCTATGATATTTTCGAAGTGGTCTCCTACACGCTCGATATCGCGAACTGTTTCCATTAACATAATGTGACGAGTTGAATCTGCTTTAGAAATTGATTCAGCAGCTATTTTAACTAAATAATCGGTGATTTTATTGTCTAAATTATTAATTGCATCTTCTATTTGATAACCTGTTTCTGCGTGTTTTTTATTATGTGTTTTCAAATATTCAAATGTCTCTTGCAATCCTTGTACACTAAAGCGACCCATTCGTAGAATTTCTTCTTTTGCTTGTCCAATCGCAATCGAAGGAGCTGTGTCAATGAAATGAATATCTAAATGTTTCGGTTTATATTCAATGGTTACTTCTTCACCTGGGATTAATTTCGTCACCACATATGCCCAAGCACCGATTAGTGGAAATTGAATAATCGCATTAGTCACATTGAATGTCCCATGAGCAAATGCAATTTGCATTTTGGGTTCTAAACCTAAAACTCCGGATAACCATTCCACATACATCGTGAATGGTTCTAAAATAATCATAAATAGTAAGGTTCCAACCACATTAAATAGAACATGTGTTGCAGCAGCACGGCGAGCTGCAACAGAAGCCCCGATTGAGGCAAGAACTGCTKTAATGGTTGTACCAATATTATCGCCGAAAAGAACTGGCAATGCAGCCTTTAGGTTCAAAATATCTTCAGCATATAGTCCTTGAAGTATCCCAACCGTTGCACTTGAGCTTTGTACAATTAGCGTAAATACCGTACCGACCACTACACCTAATAAAGAATGGTCACTCATACTTACAGTTAAATCAATAAAAGACGGTAAGTCTCGGAGTGGTTTCATACCACCACTCATTAATTCCATTCCTAAGAATAAACCACCAAAACCGAAGATTACTTCTCCTAGGTTTTGAATTTGATTTTTCTTAAAAAAGAAAATCAAGAAAGCACCAACAGCCATTACCGGCAATGCATATTCACCTACATCAAACCCAATGATGAATGCTGTAACGGTGGTACCAATATTAGCTCCCATTATTACACCAATAGCTTGTCTTAAAGTCATAAATCCTGCACTAACAAGTCCTACGGTAATAACGGTGGTTCCTGAACTAGATTGAATAAGAACCGTGACGGCAATACCTACTAGCACGCCCATAAACGGATTTGTTGTAAAACGATCTAAAATATCTCGTAAACGATCACCCGCTGCTTTTTGCAGACCGTCACCCATATATTTAATGGCGAACAAGAAGATTCCTAGACCCCCAAGGAATTGAAACAGCATTTCCTGCCAATTAAGTTCCACGATTCATTTTTCAACTCCTAATTCGACACTATTCAACAGTCCTAATTATGAATAGTTCGATACACTGATGTAAACAGCCTTTATATAAACTTTACAATAACTTAACAATCGGTAAGCTTTGTACTAATTTCGCCCAATATTCCTTAAACCTCTCCTCGAATTAATAGTATGATAAAGATATAAGGAGTGATTTCATGTCTATAAGTCAATTATTACTTGCTTCTATTTCCAATCCTAAAAAAATAGCAGCTTTTCGTCTTTTACCAATTGGCAAAGTCATTCAATATGTCTTTTTCTTTGTAGTCATTTTATCTCTGCTCTCATTCGTCCACTTTATAACTGGGTTCAAAACTGATTCCACTTCTATTGATGGCTTGCTTGATTATGTTGAAAATATGGAATGGATCTTATATCCTTTCGCCTTTATCATTCAATTTATTATGACCACTCTATTACTATTTGTCCGAATAAGCTTAATGGCTTTTGGTGGAATGCTGATATTAAAGCTCCTTAAACGTCGTGGCGATTACAGACATGTTTGGCGGACTACTGCATTTGCCTATACTTCACCAACAATCCTATCTATTTTCCTCTTATATATAGGAGTTAGTGATGGATGGATTTTTATTGTGACAACCGTTATATGTATGATCTATTTGGCTCTTGCTCTAAAATATTATCCTCAGAAAAAGGCATAGTCTCTCTTTTTTCAGCATATGTTGAAAAAAGGGAGGTTTTTTTATGCGCATAATTGGACTAGCAGTCTTCATTTTAATTATTTCTTATATCATTAAAATCGATTTACTTGATGGCACAATCTCTCTTGCGGCATTCTCTAAAACTGAACCGGAGTGTGTAGAACAAGTACAATATGAAATATTCCCTGTCCAAACTGTTGAAGGTGATACTTTGTTATCCTTGTTTGGGGTGTATCCATCAGAAGTATGGATTAGCTTCTCTGAACGATTAGAAACTTTTTATAAAGAGAACCCGCATCTACGTAATCAAAATATTCAACCAGGTGAATTTGTGAAGATTCCTATATATAAAGATACAAATTTATCGTGTTCTTAAACAAAAGTAACGTTTCTTCCTTGGCATTTCCTTTTCATCACTGCTAAAATAAAGAGTAGTGAAGGCTATGAGCCCGAAAAAGGAGAGAATTTTCATGAGTGAAATTATTCACCGTTCCAAAACTCGTCCGGTTCGTGTCGGCGATTTAACTATAGGTGGTAGCAATGAATTATTCATACAAAGCATGACCACAACAAAAACACATGATGTTGAAGCAACTGTCGCAGAAATTTTGCGTTTAGAAGAAGCAGGTTGTCAAATTGTTCGTGTTGCTTGCCCAGATGATCGAGCAGCTGACGCAATCGCTGAAATAAAAAAACGTATTAATATCCCATTAGTTGTGGATATTCACTTTGATTATAAGTTGGCTTTGAAAGCCATCGAAAATGGTGCAGATAAAATACGTATTAATCCCGGTAACATTGGTCGCCGTGAAAAAGTAGAAGCTGTTGTCAACGCTGCAAAAGCAAAAGGTATTCCGATTCGCATTGGAGTAAATGCAGGTTCACTTGAACGTAAAATCATCGAAAAATATGGATATCCTACTGCAGATGGGATGGTCGAAAGTGCATTACATCATATTAAAATACTAGAAGATTTAGATTTTCACGATATCATCGTATCTTTAAAAGCCTCTGATGTTAGTTTGGCTATCGAAGCATACGTAAAAGCGTCTCAAGCATTCGATTACCCACTTCACCTTGGAATAACCGAGTCTGGTACCTTGGTAAACGGCTCAATAAAAAGTGCTGCAGGACTTGGTGCTTTATTAAGTCATGGTATTGGTAACACCCTTCGCGTGTCGTTGAGTGCAGACCCAGTTGAAGAAGTGAAAGTTGCAAGAGAAATGTTGAAAGTATTCGGGCTATCGTCAAATGCAGCTACTTTAATTTCTTGTCCAACATGCGGACGTATTGAAATTGATTTAATTACGATTGCAAACGAAGTGGAAGACTACATTTCAACAATTAAAGCACCGATTAAAGTTGCTGTTCTTGGTTGTGCAGTAAACGGCCCTGGCGAAGCACGTGAAGCCGATATTGGTATTGCAGGTGCTCGCGGAGAAGGACTGCTCTTTATGAAAGGGAAAACCGTTCGTAAAGTCCCTGAAGCAACAATGGTTCAAGAACTGAAGATTGAAATCGATAAAATTGCTCAAGAATACTATGATAAACAAGAATTAGAAAAACAAAACTCTTAAGGGGCTGTTCATTTGTCAAACTACCGATTCGGAATTGATATTGATGGTACAGTCACTTGCCCTACTTCGTTACTGCCACATATCAATAAGGCTTTTTCGTGTAACTTAGTACTAGATGATATTAAAGAATATGATTTAACAAAAGCATTCCCAGTGTCATCTGAAGATTTTTACAAATGGTTTAAACAAGCAGAACCAGAAATTTACGCAACTTCCCCTATCCAAGTTAATGCGCATGCGATATTGACTGAATGGAAAAAGGAACATGAGTTATACTTCATTTCAGCTCGTGGCACAAATGTCCGTGATGTAACGTTGCAATGGTTTGTTGAACAAAATCTTGCATACGATCACATTGAATTAATTGGTACCCATAATAAAATTCAAACTGTTAAAAACCATGCAATTGATGTGTTTTTTGAAGACAAGCACGATAATGCAGTTGGCATTGCCGAAGATTGTAATATTCCAGTGTTGTTATTTAATACTCCCTATAACCAACAAGCTGTCCCAGATGGCGTTATACGTGTGAATAACTGGCTTGAAGCAGATGCATGGATACAGCATTCATTTCTAACACAAAAAGCGTGAGGCATATGCCTCACGCTTTTCTTTTGGTTCCTATTAGAAGTTCATTTCACTCATTTAAAGACACTTAGGACATTTGCCGTAAATTTCAAACTTATGACTATCAATTTGATATGTTGGTAACTTTTCCTCAAGCATATCCATTGGGCATAAATGAATTTCTTTAATTTTCCCACAATCCATACAAATGAAGTGATGATGGTGATGATCCGCTTCACATTGCATTCGGAAATGGCGTTCTCCTGATAACTCAGTCTCTTCTAGTATGCCAATTTCAACAAACGTACTTAAGTTGCGATATATCGTGTCATAACTCATTCCAGGATAGTCTTTTTTCATTACATTAAGTAAATCTCGAGCCGTTATATAACGTTCATTATCCTCAAACAAATCTAGAATTTGTTGTCTTTTATCCGTTTTTTTGTAGCCTTTTTCTTTTAAAAGATCCCAAGCCTTCGAGATATTCATGCAAGACGTCCCCTTTCATCACGTGTTACGAACGTTAACCAAATCTTTTTCCCAAATATCACGAGTAATAATATGATGATTGAAGTTACAACGATTGTGCCTCCGGGTGCAATATTTAAATAAAATGCACACACAAGACCAATTATCACTGCAGCTTCTCCAAATATTACCGCATAGAGAATCGCTTGTTTAAAGCCCTTAGCTATGCGCATGCTAGCTGCTACGGGTAATGTCATTAATGAAGAAACAAGGAGTATCCCCACGATTCGCATACTTGCAGCTATTACAAGTGCCGTTACGATCATAAATAAAAGGTGTATCCATCTCGATGGAAGTCCAGAAGCTTTAGAGTACTCCTCGTCGAAAGACATGAGGAATAGTTCTTTATAAAACAATCCTAAAAAGATAACAACAATACATGCAATCGAAAGGACAATCCATAAATCTTGTCTACTGACTGCTGATACAGAACCAAATAAGTAACCAAATAAATCTGAGCTAAATCCATTAGCCAATGAAATAAAAATGGCACTAAATCCAATTCCTGCAGACATTATGATAGGAATAGCTAGCTCTTCATAATGTTTGTATAAACGTCGTAATCGCTCAATAAGCACCGAGCCAGTAACGGCTGCTACAATTCCTAAATATAAAGGATTTAACAGTGCAAATACTGCTGTAGTTTGACTTAAATATAAACTCCCTGCAATCCCCGCTAAAGTAACGTGACTCAAAGCATCTGCAATAAGAGAAAGTCTCCTAACAACAATAAATACTCCTAATAGTGGAGCTATCAGACCAATAATAATACCAGAAGCAAAAGCATTTTGTAAAAACTCATAGTTTAATAACGCTTCAATCATCGCGTTCCCCCACTTTTAGCATGGTGAATTTTACGAACGGAATGACCATACCATGCTTGACGATCTACATCACTTAATTGATTAAATTCATTTTTAAAACCATGGAAATGGATGGTTTGATTCAAACATGCGACATGACTGATTTTACTGGATACAGTATCAACATCATGCGTGACGAGAATCAGCGTAAGATTCTGTTCACGATTTAACTCAGCGAGCATATTATAAAACGATTGTACGTGCTGATGATCAATTCCGACAGTAGGTTCATCTAATATTAAACACTTCGGTTCAGCTACAAGTGCACGAGCAATAAATACACGTTGTTGTTGACCTCCTGACAGTTCTCCAATTGATTGGTTCATAAAATCAATCATTTCTACAGAGTTCAATGCCTTTTCAACACGTTGATGTGAATCATTTGGATAGTTTTTAAATAATCCTGTTTTTTTCACAAGACCGCTTTGAACGACTTCATACACGGTTGCGGGAAAACCCGTATTGAACGCATTGGACTTTTGCGAGACATAGCCTAGCCATTCTCTTTTTTTGAAATCCCGACTTTTTTCACCGAATAACTCAATGGTTCCTGAAGTTGGTTTTAACAATCCCAATATTATTTTTAATAAAGTGGACTTCCCTGAACCATTAGGACCTAAAACTGCCAAGAAATCCCCTTGTTTTACTTGTAGCGAAATATTTTTTAATACGACGTTGTGGTCGTATTGGAATGACACATTGTTAAGTTCAATATCATATGGCGTTTTCATCAAGCTCGCCTCTTTCTAATTCATAATCATTACGATTTACAATTAGTTAGTATAACGGAGAAATTGCAAGAAGTAAACTCTATAATCTTGAAAGGATGAAGTTTTGGATATTTGGGAACTAGTTCAAGCAACGAAAGAAAAATCAGATGATGAAATTGCAAAAATGACAAGTTCGCTTCCCGTTCAATTATCTCCCCAGGAAGTAAAATTAGTTCGACCTATTTTCGATAAAGCTTCCATTCAATGGATATTGTTTGGCCCTCCAGCACACATTCAAAAACAAATTGCTGAGATTTTAGGAAAAAATCGCACCAAAAAGCTATTTGAGTATTTTAATCTATAAAAAAAAGACTCAAACAGGTAACTGCTTGAGTCTCTTGAAGTTTATGAACGTAAAGTGTCAATGCTTTCCGGCATAAATGTTTGTGCTTTAAACATTTCAATTTCATAAAAATAGGGTGGCTTTTTATTTTTTGCATCTAGTCCTACATAAGGTGTTTCTAAGATTTTAGGAACATTTACTAGTTGTGGATGATGCACTATTTGATTAAGTGTTCTAAAACCAATCTCACCAAAACCAATATTTTCATGACGATCTTTACCAGCGCCACGAATATTTTTGCTGTCATTTATATGTAGCACTTTTAAACGATCGACGCCAATCAATTGATCAAATTGATTAAGTACATTGTCAAAATCATCGACGATATTATAACCTGCATCATGAACATGACATGTATCTAAACAAACAGAAAGTCGTTCATTATGCGTCACGCCATTTATTATTTGTGCAAGTTCTTCAAATGAGCGACCGCATTCAGTCCCTTTAMCCGCCATTGTTTCCAAAGCAATTTGTACGGGAAAGTCTTCAGATAACACTTCATTTAAGCCTTCGATTATTTTTTCAATGCCTTTATCCGTCCCAGCACCAACATGAGCACCAGGGTGTAAAACGATTTGTTTTGCACCTAATGCTGCAGTTCGTTTAATTTCTTTTTGTAAAAATTCGACTCCGAGTGCAAATGTTTCAGGTTTGAGTGAATTACCGATGTTAATTATATATGGAGCATGAACAACGATATTCGACATTCCATGCGTATTCATATGTGCTTGTCCTGCTTCAATGTTCAACTCTTCAATCGGTTTACGTCGTGTATTTTGTGGTGCTCCTGTATATATCATAAAAGTAGTCGCTCCATAAGAAGCAGCTTCTTCACTCGCAGCAAGCAACATGTTTTTTCCACTCATTGAAACATGTGAACCTAATAACATATCGAAAAACCCCTTACTTTTTACGGTTTTTAATACGACGTTCTCTCTTTTTAACTTTGTCCATTTCCCAACGCATATTACGTTTATAGCCAGGTTTTACTTTTTTAGGTTTACGAACTAATGATTTTGCTTTTTGATCAATCTCACTAATTTCTGTCTTTTTACGATTTTTACGTTCGTGGCGTTCTTTTAGTTCAGACCACTCACCATCTTTAATATCTACATGAACAAAAGGAATTCCCATTTTTTCAATACGAATAATCGCGTCTTCATCGGTCGGTTCATATAATGTTATAGCTGTACCTTTTAATCCAGCACGAGCAGTACGTCCAACACGATGAATAAAGAATTCCAAGTCTTCAGGGAGCTCAAAGTTAATTACATGACTAACACCTTGGATATCAATTCCACGTGCAGCCAGATCTGTTGCTACAATATATTGATACTCAAGTTCGCGAACTTGTCTCATCATACGAGTACGTTCCCGTGGTGCTAAATCTCCATGAATACGTCCTACGCGGTAACCTGCTTCCGCTAAATAATTAGCAACATCATCAGCATTCTTACGCGTGTTCGCAAAAATAATGGCTAAGTAAGGATTTATTCCTTCCATAACTTCTACTAAACGTTTCTTTTTAGATTTACTACGAACCGGTACTAGATTGAAAACAATACCTTCCGCTGCAGGACGCTTATCTCCGATATGAATATGTGCAGGAGCTTCCATATACTTTTTCAAGAATGGTTGCAATCGTTCTGGAATAGTCGCAGAAAAGACGTACATTTCCAAACTAGCTGGCATTTTCCCTGCAAATGTATCAATATCTTCAATAAAGCCTAAGTCAAAAGCAAGATCGGCTTCATCTACTACTAATATCGGAGCAGTATGAACGAGCAATGCATTTTCTTTTACTAAGTCACGAATACGTCCAGGAGTTCCTACCACGATATGTGGTTGTGTTTTTAGTTTATCAATCGAACGTTGCTTATCAGTTCCACCAATAAACAATTTTGATTGAATTTCTGTACCTTCAGTTAACTTACTTAGTTCTTCGAAAATCTGCGAAGCAAGTTCACGTGTTGGGGATGTAATAATAGCTTGTAATTCTGTTTTGTTTGATTGAATGCGCTCAACAATCGGAATTAAAAAACTATGTGTTTTCCCTGTGCCCGTATGTGCTTGGCCAATCGCACTTTTCCCTTTTAAAATCAAAGGAATTATTTCTTTTTGTATGGGTGTTGGTTCTGTGAAACCTAATTTACTAATGGCATCCTGTAAAAAAGGCTGGAAATCATAATCAGTATATTTGGACATTTTTGCCCCTCCTAACGTACTTTCATTGTAGCATGTTCTGTCGTCTGTTTTAAAGACCATCAGTTTATCATAGTTGTATTATAGCCATTGAGTCAAATAACTATTTATTTAGAAAGGAGGATTTTATGCGATATCAATCTTTTTACCCTTTTTCTCAACAACAACAACAACAACAACAACAATCCTCACCTATTCCACAGCAATTTCAACCACCACGGAATAACTTCTTAAGAGGACTTTCTCAATCATTTGGGGCTGGAAATACGGGTGCACCACAAGGACCTAATAGCTTCCCTGGTGGCGCACCTTCTCAATCACCCTCTGGAATGAGTAGTGCAGGGACTCCTCAATTATCAAATCGAATGGAACAATATTTACAAACCGCTGATCAATTTTTATCCACAGCACAAAGATTAACACCTATGGTTCAGCAAGTAGCCCCTATGGTTCAAAACATTCCTGCGCTTTGGAAAATTTATCGCGGCTTCCAAAGCATGCCAGACGCTACGTCTACTGCAAGCGCAGTAACCCGCAGTGCTGGTGCTGTGGCGTCTTCTGTTCCTCGACCAACTGGATCATCTATTCCAAGAATTTTTCAACCACCTCTTTGATTTTTTGAATTAAGTACTTCTCTCCGTTATAATAGTGATTAACAACTTCTGAGAGGAGTGCTACATATGCAAGTACTCAAAATTACCCCACGTGGTTATTGTTACGGTGTAGTGGATGCAATGGTTATTGCTCGTAATGCAGCGATGGACACATCCCTACCACGTCCGATATATATATTAGGTATGATTGTGCACAACAAACACGTAACTGACGCTTTTGAGAGTGACGGAATTATTACGTTAGATGGCGAAAACAGAAAAGAAATTTTAGATAAGGTGGATGGCGGGACTGTTATTTTTACTGCTCATGGCGTGTCACCTGAAGTGCGAGAATTAGCCAAGCAAAAAGGCCTAGTGTCGATAGACGCTACATGCCCTGACGTTACAGTTACTCATGACCTTATTCGAGAAAAAACGTCCGAAGGATATCAAATAATCTATATTGGTAAAAAGGGACACCCTGAACCTGAAGGTGCTATCGGTGTAGCTCCACACGCTGTACATCTTGTGCAAACTGTCGAAGATGTAGAGCAACTAACTATAGAGGCTGAAAAACTAATCGTGACGAACCAGACAACCATGAGTCAATGGGATGTTGCGGCATTAATGAAAAAACTAGAACAAAAGTTTCCGCATATTGAAGTGCATAAAGAAATTTGTCTAGCTACACAAGTTCGTCAAGAAGCGGTAGCTGATCAAGCTGGAGCAGCCCAGTTGTTAATTGTCGTTGGAGATCCAATGAGTAATAATTCCAATCGTCTGACTCAAGTGTCTGAAGAAATTGCTGAAACCCCTTCTTTTCGTATTTCAGATTTATCTGAACTCAAATTAGAGTGGCTAGAAGGAATTGAAATAATTGCGGTAACTGCTGGTGCTTCAACTCCAACACCTATCGTAAAAGAGGTCGTTAAATTCTTAGAAAAATATGATCCACTAGATCCACAAACGCATCAACTTGTAAGAACGGTAACGATCGACAAAATTTTACCTAAAATTAAAAATCCACAACCTGTACAACGAATTGAACCCTATCCAATTTCTTAAAAAAACAAGAGGCTATCCAGAAAATGGATAGCCTCTTTTCTATTTAACTCGGAAAGGTTCTGTGGAAATACTTGAAGGAATAAATCGACAATCGTACTTATTCTCTTCACATAACCTATTCATTTTGACTGAAACGCCGGATTTCATAATAGATTCTACATGGTGACCTGGATCGATTACAGATAAACCAAGTGTTTGTGCTTCTTGTGCCACGTGGAAATATAAATCGCCTGTAACCAAGACATCTGCGCCTGCCCGTTTCGCCGTTTGAATATATTTATTACCATCCCCACCTAGCACCGCCACTTTGCGAATGCTTTTCGTAGCATCACCTACAATGCGCACAAACGGTACCTTTAACTGCTCTTTTACCTTTTCAGCAAAGGCATCTAGTGACAGTGGTTGGTGAAGCAGTCCAATTCGCCCAATTCCTTGCTGACTTGTTTTAGATTCAAGGGGCCATAAATCAAAAGCTACTTCCTCATACGGATGATGTTCATACATAGCTTTCAAGATTTTCGACTTTTTAGAAGATGCAAACACTACTTCGACTTTTTCTTCTTCCACTTGTTCTACTTTATTCAATTGGCCAATGACAGGTTTTGAACCATCTAGTGGTTGAAATCTTCCCGTTCCAATTGAAGAAAAACTACAGCTATCATAATTACCGATTTGACCTGCACCAACGAAAGCTAATTGTTTACGCAAAACTTCCGAATGAGTAATTGGTACAAATACAGCCAATTTCATTAATGATTCGGCATACGTCTCATCTAATATGCTAATTTTTTGTAACTCGAGGGCCTCGGCAAGTAAATCATTAACCCCACCCGGTGCAACATCCAAGTTTGTATGTGCTGCGTAAACTGCGATGTCATGTTTAATACATAACTCCATTATTTTCCCTGTTGGTGTATCGGTTCGAAGGTTTTTTAATGGCCGATAGATGGGGGGATGATGAGCAAGAATTAATTGACAGTTATGGTCAATTGCTTCTTGTACCACTTCCAAAGTGACATCAAGTGTTACAAGGACATTTTGCACTTGGCGGTTTAACTGCCCGATTTGTAAGCCTATGGGATCGTCATCTAGTGCAAAAAATTTTGGCGACCAGGACTCAAATAATTGAATAATTTCATGTCCATTCGCTGTTTTCATGCACCAAACACTTCCTTTACTATTTTTAATTTAACTTCAATTTCTTCTTTTTTTAACTGTACTTCAGGTGACAGTCCTGCCACGCGAATAGCTTCTAATATCCGCGTCCACTCTGTAGATTCTTTCTCCCACTTTAAGTGAAACACTTCATTTTGGGTATCAGTTATTAAAAATGGTCCCATCAAAAATTCAGTTTCTGACAACGTCATTTTGCCTCTTTCAAGAACAAGGATTTCATAAATCTTATCGTCTTCTTGTAATATTTCTTCTGCCACTAGCTTCCAATCGTTCGCATTTGCCCATTCCCGAATGGCTTTGGCATGAATGTTAGGTTGTAATATTAAGCGATTGACAGTTGCTAATCTATCGCTGTCTTGGTCTAAAATACTTGCGATTAATGGGCCACCCATCCCTGCGATAGTTACCGTATCAACTTGATCTTCATGGTTAATTGCCTTCAAACCATTAGCAAAGCGAACTGTTATCTTATCCTCTAATTGTTCATCCACAATTTGATTTCGCGCTGATTCATAAGGACCTTTAGCCACTTCTCCAGCAATTGCTTTTTCTGCAATTTGGTGGTGAATGAGATAACAAGGTAAATATGCGTGATCACTACCAATATCAGCGACAATGGCACCTGGTTTTACGTAAGATGCTACACGTGTTAAACGTTCTGAGAGACGTTGTGCGTTCAACGAAATCCTCTCCTTTCTTTATATATCAAGATTGTACCACATAACATGAAAAGTGCCGCAGGACGAGTTAAACGACTATTATGTGTCGTTGTCGATTCAGAAATCCTAGACAGTATATGGTTTATAAAATTTGTATATATTTTAATAAAAAGATCTGTATAGCTGCTCTGACGTTTACCTTACATTTGCGCTGCCGCACGTTCCGCATGAGCCAACAAGTATGAAAACCACATACTTGTGGGTCTCATTCTTCACGCTCTTGCGGCATGCTAGGCGCAAATGTACTCTTTCTTTTGTTCTTCAATTTGAACAGCATTCTTTAATATAGCTACTTTATAAATTGTGTTTGAATAGTAAGGGTGCGGAACGATTCCTTCTTTTTATAAATGCCTTTGTTAAACTACACTGTTGTTTATCGTACATTTGCGCTTGCCGCACGTTCCGCATGAGCCAACAAGTATGAAAACCACATACTTGTGGGTCTCATTCTTCACGCTCTTGCGGCATGCTAGGCGCAAATGTACTCTT
>NZ_JBFUKT010000032.1:0-25706 GCF_056400705.1 Paenisporosarcina sp. P5_A11 | reverse complement strand
GTGGGCCCAAGAATGAGTCCCACAAGTTATGTATTTTTTATACTTGTTGGCTCATGCGGAACGTGCGGTTAGCGTAAAGGTACGATAAAAAAAGAATAGTTTAATAGAACTGTTATAAAAAGAGGGAATCGGCTCCCTCTCAGCGGACGAACAGTTGATATTGAAGAACAAACCAAAGAGTACATTTGCGCCTAGCATGCCGCATGAGCGTGAAGAATGAGACCCACAAGTATGTGGTTTTCATACTTGTTGGCTCATGCGGAACGTGCCGTTAGCGCAAAGCTACGGTAAACAACAATGTAAGAGCGTCACATTAAAAAAGGAGGAAACTACAAAAACTGTAGTTTCCTCCTTTCAATTATTTCACCGAATCTCTTTCTTCAATACGATGAGGTAAAATAACCGTTTTTTCTTCAATCTGTTCTTTGTTCATGTATTTAGTTAACAAGCGCATCGAAACTGCTCCAATATCATATAAAGGCAATACGATACTTGTTAATTCTGGACGTACCATACGTGCTAACTTTGAGTTTTCAAAACTGATTACTTCAACATCATTTGGAACATGTAATCCTGCATCTTGAGCACCGTGAATTAATCCAATTGCTAACTCATCATTACCCGCAAAGTAAGCAGTTGGTGAATCTTGAATACTTTTTAGTTTATTAAACGTTGAATATCCGTCATCATAAGTAGCTTCACTTTCCACGACTAATTCTTCATCAAGTTTAAGACCTGCATCTTCTAAAGCTTTTTCATAGCCCGTAAATTTATATGCTCGGTTGATTGTTGACGATAATGAGCCTGAAACGTAAGCAACTCGCTTGTGATTATTTGTAAGCAATCGATTTACAGCTTCATATGCTGCTTGATGATAATCAATGTTAACTGAAGGAATTTTCCCAGATGCATCAACTGTACCTGCTAAAACTATTGGGACAGGAGAACGCTCCATCATCGTTAATAATTCAATAGATACATGTTCACTCATGAACACAATTCCGTCTACTTGTTTTCCAAGCATAGTTTCAAGAAGCTGTAATTCCTTATCTTCACGTTGATCGGAATTGGATAAAATAATATTATATCGATACATTGTTGCGATATCTTCTATTCCACGAACTAATTCAGCATAAAAAATATTAGAGATATCAGGAATAATAACTCCCACAGTCGTTGTTTTTTTACTCGCTAAACCTCTAGCAACTGCGTTTGGACGATATTCTAATCGTTCGATTACATCCAGAACTTTTTTGCGAGTCGCTGGCTTTACATTTGGATTGCCGTTGACGACACGAGATACTGTAGCCATCGAGACATTTGCTTCACGTGCTACGTCATAAATTGTTATTGTCATATGTATTTCACTCCCTGATCAATCCTTATCTTCTATCATCATATAACAGTTTTCAGTCGTTTTCCAATGTTACCTCAAACCAAAGAAAAATACCGGTTCAGTATTTGAACCGGCATGAAAATTATGCGTGAATTTCATATGCTTTCATGAACTTCTGAAGTGAATCATAAAACTCATCAAATTGTTGTAAATTCATTTGTTGTGCAGCATCCGATAAAGCAACTGCTGGATCAGGATGTACTTCAGCCATTACACCATCTGCACCAATTGCAATTGCTGCTTTAGCTGCAGGAAGTAATAGATCACGACGTCCAGTTGAGTGCGTAACATCAACAAACACTGGTAAATGTGTTTCTTGTTTTAGAATTGGCACCGCTGAAATATCAAGTGTGTTACGTGTCGCTTTTTCATAAGTTCGAATTCCGCGTTCACATAAAATGATTTGATCATTCCCTTGAGAAATAATGTACTCTGCAGCATGAATAAATTCTTCAATAGTTGCAGACATTCCTCGTTTTAATAGGACAGGCTTGTTAATTTGTCCCGCTGCTTTCAACAACTCGAAATTTTGCATGTTACGAGCACCAATTTGAACAACATCAATATAGTCTAAAGCATCTTCAAGATGGTGAGGTGTCACAATTTCAGAGACAACAGCAAGATTGTATTGCTGAGAAACACGCTTAAGAATTTTCAATCCTTCAAGACCAAGACCTTGGAAATCATAAGGTGATGTACGAGGTTTGTATGCTCCTCCTCGAATCATTCTCAATCCTTTTTGTTGGATTGCTTCCGCTACTGCTGCAACTTGATCAAATGACTCTACTGCACATGGTCCGAATACGAATGAAGGTTTACCTTCACCGATGCGTTCCCCATTAATGACAACTACTGTATCTTCAGCTTTCTTTTTACGAGAAACAAGTAATGCTTTGCGATGATCATTTTCTTGTAATTCTAAAGCCGTTTTAAAGATTTCTTTAAAAATGTGGTCTGCTGTTGATTGTGGTAGTGGACCAGCATTATTTTCTTTAATTAAGTTCAACATATGACGTTCGCGAAGAGGATCATATCGGTTGACACCTTGTTTTTCTTTTACTTTCCCAATTTCTTTTACAACAGATGCACGTTCATTGATTAAACGAAGAATTTCTAAGTTTAATTCGTCTACATTTTTACGTAAGCTATCTAATTCTGGATGGCTCATACCTTCGATCTCCCCTCATATTCATATCATATTTACAAAGAGTTAACGTAAACTGTATGATGTGTTTTTTGATATAAGACTTATTATAGTACTTGAAATTCAGAAAGTCACGTATTATCTTTAACGCTTCAACGCGCTAAAGTATTTTAATAGCTTATTGTTCCTCTATTATGCACTTAAATCCCCATTGTATCCTGACCAGATACTGTTCTAATGTTTCAAATAAAAAAACGCCCACATAATTTAAATGTTGGCGTTTTCTACATTTTTATACTGTTTTTTTATCTGCAACAGCCTCTTTTAAAGCTTTTGCAGTAGATGTTGTACTTTTGTCTTCATTGACTACTTCATCAATCGTGTTAGTTACCGTCTCCATGAAATCAATTGGTTCTTCACCTTCAGAAGATGCCGTACCGTCATCCATTGGTGTAGACGTTTTTGATTTAATAGATTTAACTTTATCAACTAAAGGACCAGATTTTTCTTTCAATTGAGAAGAAAGTTGAGATGTTTTTTCTTTAGCTGTAGATGAAAAGTCTACAGTTTTTTCTTTTAAATGAGTTGCTTGCGTAGTAACATCACCACGAAGTTCTGCTCCTGATTTTGGGGCAAGGAATAATGCAGTTGCAGCTCCGATGATTCCTCCTACTAAAGCTCCTATTAGAAAGTCTTTTGAATTAACATCATCGTTTGAGTTGTAAATAGGATCATACTGTTGTTGACCATTAGAAAAGTTCACTTGTTCTGGAAGGTAAGATTCCGTTTGGTTAGATTTATTCGTATAGAATTCACGGTTATACTTCGCTTCGTTATAATTAGGTTTGCATTGTGTCATGTTATTTCCTCCTTATTTTTTAAGATCTCTTTATGGGTTACTTTTGTTCACTTTGATAAATTGTATAACCTTCACGTGCTTCTTCAATTGCTTTACGTTCTTTCCATTTGTCACGAATGCCAAATGCTATATTACTCCATTGCACAACTTGTGCAATTTTATCTTCATTTCTTTCAACTTCTGTTGAAATTGAAGAAGTAATACGACGAACTGACGTATTTAAGCCATTTACTGACTCTCCTACATTTTTCACAGCATCTACCACGCTGTTTAGTTTTTCAGATTTATGTTGAATATCTGAAACCAAACTGTTTGTTTTATGCAATAATTCCGTTGTTTCTCGTGTTACACCTTGTAATTGACCTTCTAATCCGGACATTGTTCCAGATACTTCATTTAGCGTTTTCTTTAGGGAAGTCAAGGTCATTGCAAGACTTACGCAAAGAACGAGAAATCCTATAGCTGCAACTAAAGCTGCTATGTATAATATTATTTCCATTATACAATCTCCTCCTTTAAAGTGTTCATAATACCTATGTTCCCTCAGACAAAGATAAATAAACGTCTCAAGTTAATTTTATTCTACAAAAACAAGTTATCTCCTGCTAAAATTTTAAAAAAACTCTAGTTTATATTTAACTAGAGTTTCTTTCTTTAGTTTTTTAAATTTTAGCTTCGAAAGCTGCTTGGAATTTTTGTACATCTCCAGCACCCATGAATAAATAAACAGCATTTTCATGTTTAAGTAATACGTCAATTTCTTCAGTCTTAAGAATGACACAATCATTAATTAAATCACACAAATCCTGAATCGTTAATTCTCCAACATTTTCTCGGGCTGAACCAAAAATATCACATAAATAGACGGAATCGGCTCCCTCTAAACTCTCAGCAAATTCACTTAAAAAAGTTCGAGTGCGGGAAAATGTGTGCGGTTGGAAAATCGCAATTATCTCACGATCCGGATATTTCTGACGAGTTGATTGGATTGTTGCTTTAATTTCCGTTGGGTGATGAGCATAGTCATCTATTAATATTCTATTGCCTTTTCTACTCTCAGTAAAACGACGTTTAACACCACCGAATGAAAGTAATTGCTGCTGAATCACCTCAACTGGGATACCTTCGTAATTACATAACGAAATAACCGCAAGTGCATTTAAAACAGCATGATCTCCGAAAAATGGAATTTCAAATTTAAGATAAAACTCGTTGCGAACAAATACATCAAACGTTGAACCTGACGTAGTTTTTGTCACATTTCGAGCTTCAAAATCATTGTTTGAACCAAATCCGTAAAACACTACCGGTACATTTGCTTGAATTTTTTGAAGATGCTCATCATCGCCACATGCAATAATCGCTTTGTTCACTTGTAAAGCCATAGATTGGAATGCACTTACCACATCTTCAATACCTGAGAAATAATCTGGATGATCAAAATCGATATTGGTCATTATCATATAATCAGGGTGGTACGCTAAAAAGTGACGACGATATTCACAAGCCTCGAATGCAAAAAATTCAGCTTGTGATTCACCATGACCAGTACCATCTCCAATTAAATAAGAAGTTGGTGCATATCCGCTTAATACATGTGACATTAAACCAGTGGTTGATGTTTTACCGTGTGAACCTGTAATCCCGATAGAGGTATACTGATTCATCAAATTGCCTAAAAAGATATGATAACGAATTACTTCGACTCCTATTTCATTAGCACGAATCAACTCTTCATGATCGTCTTTAAACGCATTACCTGCTATAACTGTCATGCCTTCTTGAATGTTATCTGCATTAAATGGCAAAATTTTGATATCACGTTTTCGTAATGGCTCTTCTGTAAAGAAATGCTTATCTATATCAGAACCTTGAACTTGATTTCCTGCATCGTGCAAAATCTGTGCAAGTGAACTCATGCCAGACCCTTTTATTCCTGTAAAATGAAACACTGTCATTTGATTAAACCTCCTGGGAAAGGTGCCCATACTTTATTTCCACTATTCTCTTACCCTATTATATCATCATTTAATCTTGTCTCGAATTGAACAATTGTTCCCACAATTATTAAGTTAGTCAAATCCTTTAATCTTTAAATAGGAGTTCCAAGTCATTTTCTGTAATAAAAACTTCTCGTGCTTTGCTTCCTCTTGACTCCGAAACATAGCCATGTTTCTCCATTAAGTCTACCAACCTAGCTGCACGGTTGTAACCAATATGGAATTTGCGTTGTAATAACGAAGTCGAAGCAGAGCCTTGGTCTAAAATAAAGCGACAAGCTTCTTCAAATAACTCGTCTTGATCCTCAGCCACTTCTAATCGACGAACTAGTTCCTCTTGCTCAAATAAATAAGATGGCTCTCCTTGGCTACGTGCATGTTCAATAATTTCGTCCATCTCTTCGTCTGTTACATAAGTTCCTTGTAACCGAATCGGTGCAGACATCCCATTACCTAAATACAACATATCCCCACGTCCAAGTAATCGTTCTGCCCCTTGAACATCAAGAATGGTACGAGAATCAATCTGAGATGATACAGAGAAAGCAATACGTGTCGGAATATTAGCCTTAATAAGGCCGGTTATGACATCAACTGATGGACGTTGTGTAGCGACAACTAAATGAATTCCGCATGCACGAGCTTTTTGAGCAATTCTACAAATAGATTCCTCTACTTCTGTTGGTGCCATCATCATTAAGTCAGCTAATTCATCTATAACAATTAATAAATAAGGCAGTTTTTGCGCAAACTGTCTCTTTTCTTCTGCCATCGCATTGTATCGAGTAATATCACGAACACCTGTATGTGCGAAAAGCTGGTACCTACGTTCCATCTCCTCAACTGCCCATTTCAATGCAGCAGTAGCCGCTTTAACGTCCGTTATTACTGGACTAACGAGGTGAGGAATATGATTAAATGGAGCTAATTCGACCATTTTAGGATCAATCAGTAATAAATTTAATTCTTTTGGAGTTGCTTTATATAATAAGCTGATGAGTATCGAATTAATACATACTGATTTACCTGACCCTGTAGCACCTGCGATTAAACCATGTGGCATTTTTCGTAAATCAATGGTTACCGGTTTTCCAGTTAAGTCTAAACCAAGTGCCGCTTCAAGAGGCGAATCCGAATCTATAAAATTAGAGCTTCCAACAACCTCAGACAATCGGACAGGTCTTGACGTTTGATTTGGTATCTCAATACCAATCGAACTCTTTCCAGGAATCGGCGCTTGAATACGTATATCTTTCGCTGCAAGGGCCAATTTTAAATCGTCTGCTAAATTACGAATTTTGCTCACTTTCGTACCTTGTCCAACAGTTATTTCAAATTGAGTAACAGCAGGTCCTTGAACCATTTGGATAATTTCCGCAGTTACTTGGAAATAAGATAGGGCTTCTATTAAGCGATCTGCCTGCATTTGCATCCAATCGAAATCTTGAGTCTTGGTCTCAGGCGGTACTAAAAAATGTTCCTTTGGAAAGGTATACCCAGCTACAAGTTCTTCCTCTTCCGTAACAGATTCAATGGTTACAGTCTGCTCAATTATCGACTTCTTGACAGCTGGAACAACTGTAGATTTAATGACCGGTTTATCCGGAAGTACTTGCTTAATAGAAGGGGCTGAATTTGTTGGAACTTTCTTTTTTTCATATTTTTCTTTATCTGAATTTAACATCATGACATTAAACGGAAGTGATTTCTTGACCTTTTCAGTTGTTGGTTTTTCAACCTCAACCGAAGAAACAGGTACAACTTCTTCGACAGTTTGAATCGTTCCGACTGGCACTTCGACCTTAACAGGTGTCTCTTGAACCGGTTTTGTTTCTACTATGGTATGTTGTTCTATTATTACTGGTTCACTCGGAGCGATAATGACAGATTTGCTTGGAGTAACATTAGCTGGCTCAGTGGTTTTAATCGGTAAATGTTCTTTTGGCTGTAAGATTGTAACCGCAGTTTCAGCCATCACTTCCTCAGCATTCTTTTTGGTCAATAATTCACCAATGGGTGTTATTTTTGGTCGATTAAAACCGTGAATCGGAGACGGAACTTCAGTTGGTTTGAAAGTCTTCGTCTGAACTGGTACTTTTGTTATCCTCGGCTTTACTTCCTGGCTAATATCTCGTTTAATTGGCTGGCTTACATACTCAAGACTCGGTTTAGTTGCTTGATGAACTACTGTATTTTGTCGCTGTTGCTGCCATTGTTTATGCATATACAATGGTCTATGTTCTTCTTCTTGTGAATTATCTACGTACTCTTCCTCACCAAAACGACCTTTTTCATCATCACTTATTAGTGGGAATCGAAAAGGTGTTTTAGACTCTCTATATGTAGGTGCTTCATTTTCATCAATATACTCTTCAAGATCCTGCTCTTCATCAGAAAATACTTTTTTAAATGCTTTGGTAAACCAATTCAATTGCAAACCCTCTTTTCGTGTCAATGTCTCTATTTTAACAGGTTTGCTACTAGATTTGATAGTAATATTGATACGACAAAAAAACCCTGCGTGTTCAATTTAATGAATACACAGAGTTTTACCTAGATCATACTTGAAAAGCTGATCCTATTTCATTATGATCTTCTACTACTAAAATCCCTTTTTCCTCTGGTGCATTTGGTATAGCTAACTCTTTTGCCGAACAAATCATTCCACTTGATGCAACTCCACGGAGTTCAGCTGGTCGAATAACTAATCCAGATGGCATAACCCCTCCGATCTTAGCTACAACTACTTTTTGACCAACTTCTACATTAGGTGCTCCACAAACAATTTGAAGAGTTTCTTCCCCAACTTCGACTTGGCAAACATTCAATTTATCCGCATTTGGATGTTTTTCTTTAGATGCAACGTAACCAATAACAAATTTAGGTGTAAAGTCTACCTCTAATTCTAATTCCAAATCATTTTTAGTAAGCAATTGTTGTAAAGTTTCTACGATTTCTTTTGTCACTTCAACAGATCCTGACTCTGTTAATTCTAGATATTTACTGGCATTGAAGACATTAAACGCGCCAACTTTAGCCGTTTTTGCATCTTTAATAAGTGTGATGTCACCTTTTGATTCAGTTTGTAATTCTTCAAAATTAGTTGTTGTAAGTTGAACTAAAAGTACATCCCCTACACCTTTTGTGTTGTAAAATATGTTCATTATTCTTTGTTCTCCTTTTGTACACGATTTTTGGCCATAATAAATATTGGTTCAAGTTCTCCATCTTCATAGATAAACGATAAAGATGTAATAGGCACTTTACCTACTGTAAAGAAGTGCATCGTTAATTGGGCAAGAACATCATAGCCTGCTTCATTTCGAATATCTCCGATAATTAACACATCTTGATGGGGAACAGATAATGTCATATCCCCTTCTACTTTAACTCGAATCTCTTTCAAAAATTGTTCATTTAAGATACGACTTGCATCATAACCATCGTTTGCATTAAGGAAATAGAAAATATTTCCGGCTACATGATCTTCTTTTAACTCAGTTGAAAGTTTTCTCACTTGGAATCTAGCTGCTTCTTTAACTTCTAAGTCAGTTATATTCAATTGAACTAACATGTCTACATCCAATAATCGATAGGTATTCCCCAAATCCAAAGCATAGAATATACGCGTTTCAGCTGTATGGTCTGTTACAACAAAATCATGTCCTTCATTTGATTTTACAGGGAAAGACGTAGAACGGATAACAGGAAAAATATGTGAAGTTGATTTTGCTAGACCTAAGGACTCTTGTTCCATTGCTTCAAACGTTTGGCTGATGGTATAAACAACCGCGTGAATCGCTTTATCTTTACTTACTTCATATTTTGCTAATATTTCAGGAAGTGAAATCTCCATCCCTTTATTAAGTTTCGTATGATGCAATCTTACACGATCAGTCTTTTGATCATGTTGCCAAGTAAAAGATGGATTCGGTAATTCTTGTTTTAATCGTTCAACCAATTGTTGTGGTTTCAACATGTCACGTCCTTTTCAAAATGAAACGGTTCTCACCTTTTAGGCGGAACCGCTCTATTTTTATTTTTAAAAGTGTAGAAGCCCGTTCGAAGTAGCTGACGGATTTCTTGGACATATTTTTATAAAAGTTGAGTTAAGAAAGTTTCTACTTCTTCTTTTGTTTTGCGGTCTTTACTGACGAATCGTCCAGCTTCAATGCCATTTTTAAAGACTAGAAAACTTGGAATTCCGTAAATATCATGTTCAGCACAGATATCAATAAATTGATCACGATTAACAGAAATGAACGTGAACGATTTGTATTCCTCTTCTATTTCAGGCATAAATGGATCGATAAAATGACAATCCGGACACCAGCCGGCAGTAAATAAAAACACTACGTCTTCTGTTGCTTTTAATGCTTGAAATTCTTCAACAGATTGTACGTCTCTCAATCAAAATCCCCCTTTAACTTTCTATTTTTACTGATCGAACAATCTTCATCATTTTCTCTATATTCGAAAGAATATTATCTTCATCAGAGATTGTCGTTAACTTTACACCGCCGATACTTGTAATGATTTCGAATTGCTCCTCACCTGATGGTAAAACAGCAATGAAACCAAAGCGATTATTTTGCTCATAAGTTTCTAACGCATAAGTGTTATTTTTTTTCTCAGCTTGAACTAAATCATAAAACAAACGACTATTTTGTTTTTCGTTTGGATTAATAAATAAAACGTAAGGATTGCTATTCTTTGTTAACACGATGTTCGTGTCATCGGAATTCTCTTGTATAGAAAAACCGACTGGAACAAATAATTTCACACTTTCTACTTGCTCATTAGGTTTAGTTGGTTCATCTTGGAAAATTTCTTTTGCGGCTTTAATTCCTTCTCCTGTTTGATCCTCAGCAGAAGGTGAACAAGCAGCCAATGCCACTATTAGAAAGGGTGCGATTACAATTCGCAACCAGTTTCTTCGCATGATTTTTCCTCCATTCAATTAACACACTGTATTCTATTTTAATATGCTTCCCATATCGTTGCAACTTAAGTCATTTTATGGCTAGGATAGTCTTTGAAGTATTGACCTAATAAGAGTTTAACAATGTGTTCAAACATATCTGCTCGCTTCACGATATTGCTCGTAAAAACTCCGACTGCACCTTCATTATGTCGTATGCCGACTTGCTCCGTATAGCGTTCCATTACGGGACCAAGTTCTTCTCCATTTCGAATAGCAAGTGCCACTTCTTGTGGTAAAGGAAGTTGTGCACCACCAGCTATATATTGTTTTCCTTTCTCTGTTTGAAGAACTCCCCAGTTACAGATGAAAAGTTGACCATCTAAGTCTTTGACTCCACCCTCAAGTCCGAAAGCCATAGTAACTTGCGCCTCGTTGTATGCTTGCCTAGCTCTATTTTTTGCACCTTGTAAAGTTTCTTCGTCCCCAAAAGGTTGTTCAGATACATTTGAAGGAACATCAAAGGAGATGAAGTCGGGATCGTGAATAAGTTGTAAACATATACTTTGCACTGCTTTATTTTTAGCTTGATTTTTTGTTCCAATGGCTATTTTAATATTGAGAACCCCCTATGCTTTGGCATTAAAAAAGCGGAGAGTGCCTTAAAGTTCGACACCATGAAATGTGGACCTTGCCTCTCAAATCCGGAAACTTCTGTCTTTCTCCAGAGGAATGGTGTCCTCCTCCAAGCGAATAGTCGAAAACGTTACGTGAGTGGTCGAAAACCTAAGTTGAATGGTCGGAAACCTCCATTGAGTGGTTGAAAAATCACGTTGAGTGGGCGAAAATCCGCAGTGAGTGGGCGGAAACCAATCCCTAAGTTCGTAGGAGTAGCTTAACTATACTTACTATCTTATTTCACAAAAAAAGCGCCTTTTCAGGCACTTTTTTAAACGTTTTGACGAATGGTATCAAGTGTTGTTTTATCCGCTGATCTTACAAGTTTTACAATTAATTCTTTTGCAGCTGCATAATCATCTGTATGGATGATAGAGCCCGCTGTGTGAATGTATCTTGAACAAATTCCTACAACTGCACTTGGCACACCTTCATTTGTCATATGAACACGGCCAGCGTCAGTTCCACCTTGTGAAATGAAATATTGATATGGAATATTATGAGTTTCAGCAGTATCTAAAACAAATTCACGCATCCCACGATGAGTAATCATTGATCGATCATAAATGCGTAATAATGTTCCTTTTCCAAGTTGACCAAATTCTGTTTTAGATCCTGACATATCATTTGCAGGGCTAGCATCTAAAGCAAAAAACAAATCTGGTTTTATTAAAGTTGCAGCTGTTTGAGCTCCTCTTAATCCTACTTCTTCCATTACATTGGCACCTGAATATAACGTATTCGGTAATATCTCGTCCTTAAGCTCTTTCAGTAACTCGATTGCAAGTCCACATCCATAGCGATTATCCCAAGCTTTAGCTAATATTTTTTTATTATTTGCCATTGGGGTAAATGGACAAATCGGAACAATTTGTTGTCCTGGTTGAATGCCGATTTTCAAAGCATCGTCTAAATCATCTGCACCTATATCAATTAACATATTTTTAATATCCATTGGTTTGTTGCGCACTTCATCACTTAATAAATGAGGTGGAATTGAACCAATAACCCCAATTACAGGACCATTGTCAGTAATAATTTCCACACGTTGTGCAAGTAACACTTGGCTCCACCAACCACCTAAAGGTTGGAATCGTATCATTCCATTTTCCGTGATTTGTGTCACCATAAAACCTACTTCATCCATATGACCCGCAACCATGATGCGAGGACCATGATCGTCCCCTTTTTTTAATCCAAAAATTCCACCTAAGTGGTCTTGAACGATTTCATCAGAGTATTTTTCTAGTTCACTTCTCATAAACTTTCTCATAGCATGTTCATTACCAGGAGCTCCAGGAAGTTCAGTTAGCGTTTTAAATAATTGTAGTGTTTCTGAGTTCAAAGTTATATCCCCCTAAGTACTTGCATTCTTTCATATTGTAGTTGATTTTTCTGAACATTTCCACCTGTTATTTCGCAATTCGAATTAATTAATTCTGAAAAGTAGACTCTGTTTGTAATGCAACTTATGATAAACTGAAAAAAACCGATGCATTAGGAGGTATGTTAATGAAGAAGAGAGATTTACTGATTGGGTTTTCTACGGGTGTGGCAGCAGGTTTTTTAATCCGGGAAGTTGCTCATAGAATCGAACTAACAAAACCAGCAGAACTTGTTTTACATGGTATAAAACAATCGTTTAAAGCGGAAGGTCCGATTGATGGATCTTGGATTTACATGAAGACAGAACCTTTTAATCGTCAAGCCGTTTCCACAGATGTTTACCGTGGTGGTATATCACGCGTTCGTGAAGGTGAAATCGAACAATTTGAATTTTTTGCCGATGCGCGAACCGGTACAGTTGTAGATTTAATTAAATTATAAATGAAAGCGATCCCTGGTGAAAAAGAGATCGCTTTTTTTGTTATATCAAGTTTGGGCAATTATGGGGCAGAAATTCCCCTTCTGCATTAGACTACACCCTCCTGTACCATTGACCGGAGAACGAAGGAGCTTTCCTAAGTCTGGTTTCCGTCCTTAGCTACCTGGAAATCTGAGTACCTTTTTTTGTTACCATTTGGAAACAACAGAATCGACACCTTGAATCTATAAAGTAACCTGCCAAAGATGCAATTTTGGCAGGTTACTTTATTTTTCATGATTTAGTGCGAAGCTTATTTTCTTTGATACTCATCATCTAAAAGCTTTGTTAAATATTGTGGCTATATAAAAGGACCACTTTAAGGCTCTTTTTATTGTGTTCTTATTGAACTAAAGCCCCCGTTAGTCAAATAGGATTTAGTAGGATTCTTCACAAATGAACTTACCTTCGTTTCTTAAATATTCTTTTATTTCAGTAAAACCTTTTCGCTTTGGATAACGCATTTCCACAAAAACAACGTCATCTTAAACTGTCAATTATATCTATGGGCTTTATTCTTTTGATTTCTCCTCCTGCGAAAGAGCACTACCCTCTGTAAATTCTTCTAAAGTATGCATGGCAATCCTCGCGTTGGGATAAGTGATCGAGCTGCCACCAATCACACCAATTTTGAGGGGTTCCATGATTTCATCGATGGTTGCCCCGGCATTTAAGCAGCCTTCCATGTGATAGCAAATGCATTCATCTTCAGTGGCTGACTATTGATATGGCTAATCCCATAATGGTGTACTTACCCTAACTGGCGTTTAAATTGTTTATTGGCGAAGAAGTAAGCGACGACCATGATGCCGACGCACCAGGCAAGCGCGATCCAGATACCGTTGCCAACAGACCCTTCATACAAGAGGGCACGAATCGCATTCACGATTGAAGTCACGGGCTGGTTCTCAGCGAACGCACGAACAATTTTAGGCATGGTTTCGGTGGGGACAAAGGCCGAACTGATAAACGGCAGGAAAATCAGCGGGTACGAGTAGGCTGTCGCCCCTTCCATAGACCCCGCTGTCAATCCGGGAATGACCGCCAGCCATGTAAGCGCCAGCGTAAACAGCCCGAGTATCCCAGCTACCGCGAGCCAATCCAGGATACCAGCGCTGGAACGGAAGCCCATCAAGAGCGCGACGAGGATAACCACCACGATAGTAAGCGCATTGGAAACAAGCGAGGTCAACACGTGAGCCCACAATACCGACGAGCGCTTGATGGGCATGGTAATGAAACGCGCCATCAGCCCGCTCTTTACATCCGTAAACAGCCGCACGGATGTGTAAGCGACGCCGGATGCGATAGCCATCAGCAAGATTCCCGGCAATAAATAATTGACGTAGTTGTCCGTGCCTGTCTCTATGGCGCCGCCAAATACGTAGACAAACAGCAGCAGCATCATAATCGGCGTAATCGCCACCGTGATAATCGTATCCGGGCTGCGCATGATGTTGCGCATTAAACGCCCTAGTAATACCCCTGTTTTGCTTTTCATTTACATCGCCTCCTTTTTGCCGATGATCGCGAGGAAAATTTCTTCCAATGTCGGCTGCTTCTCGATGTACTCCACTTTCGCTGGCGGGAACATCTCCTTTAGTTCGGTAAGGGTACCGGTCGTGATGATTTTTCCGCTATGCAGGATGGCGATACGGTCCGCCAGTTGTTCGGCTTCCTCCAGGTACTGGGTCGTCAGCAAGATGGTCGTGCCGCCGCCGGCAAGCTCCTTGACGGTTTCCCAGACTTCAATCCGCGCTTCAGGGTCAAGACCTGTCGTCGGTTCGTCGAGAAAAATGACTGCTGGCGTCCCGATCAGGCTCATGGCGATGTCAAGCCGGCGCTTCATCCCGCCGGAATATTTGTCTGCCCGGCGGTTGGCCGCATCGGTCAGGCTGAATCTTGCAAGCAAATTGTCGGCGACTTGAGCGGGATTGGAAACTCCCCGCAACTTGGCGATCATCATCAGGTTTTCCCGCCCGGTGAGCATGCCGTCTAAAGCTGCGAACTGCCCTGTCAGGCTGATGCTCTGGCGAACATGATCCGGTTGACGCTGGACGTCAAAGCCGCAAATACCTACTTCGCCGCCATCTGCCTTCATCAGCGTCGAGAGGATGTTGACCGTCGTCGTCTTGCCCGCTCCATTTGAGCCCAGCAGTGCGAAAATTTCGCCACGCCGCACCTCAAAATCCACCCCCTTTAAGACTTCCTTGTCTTTAAAGGATTTTTTTAACCCTTTTACAGAAATCGCTGCATTACTCATACTTTTTTCCTCCTATACTCTTCTACTTAGTCTGACTGATAATCTGTATAACTTATTACCAGGTTAAAAATATAACTGAATAGCGAAGGTGGCAATTCACATTTGTAACCAGCTATTCAGTCGGTATTATATATTGAATTTATTTTTTCCCAATCGCTTCATGATACTCTGATTCAAATCTTCATGATACTTGGCGACATAGGTTTTAGCGTTTGCCACTAGTTCGTCGGCAAATGACGCCACGTCGGCCCCAGTGATTTCCAGCACTTGTCTGCCTTCAGCCGCACCGGCTTCGAACAACTCGATTAATTCATACTGAATGTGTAGCATATCCATCCCGTTGCCCGCTGAGAAATTCCACATGTAGTTTTGAATTTTCTTAAATACAAACTGGTAGTCATCTGGCAGGACTTCAACCCGTGCCATCATCATCTTGTATTCTTTTTTATCACCAATCATTTTTTTGAACATTTCCATCATGTTATTTTTCCTCCTTTTTTAATAAAGCTGAACAAGACACTCCAAAAATATCGTACGGAACATCTTATGAAGCTAGATTGACTTTAAGACGTTGATTTTTGATGATACAAAATCCCATTTTTTCCAAAACAATTCAAGTTCCTGGCGGCCAGCCTCATTAAGTGAGTAAAACTTGCGGGGTGGCCCCATATCTGACGGTTTCTTTTCTATGTTCACCAGTTTTTTCTTTTCTAATCGCACGAGGATGGTGTAGACCGTCCCTTCCACGACTTCAGTAAACCCAAGCTCGTTCAGGCGGCGGGTAATCTCATAGCCATAGGTTTCACGGCGGCTGATGATTTCCAGCACGCAGCCTTCCAGCGAACCCTTCAGCATTTCAGTTAAATTTTCCATGTTCAGAGCCTCCTCTACTTTGTCTGACTTATATTCAGCATAACTTAGTACTAAGGGAAATTTTTACTGAATAGCTTTTGGGAAATCATGCTATTCAGTATTGCTTATTACATGTACAATGTAACACCGAGTAGCGGAGGTGTCAACTATTTTTCTTAAAAATATTTTTGCAACCTCACTATTCAGTGGTGTAGGTATCCAGTGTGACTTACTACAGGTATATCGTAACACGTAGTAGTTGGACTGTCAACTGGATTTTCTAAATATTTTTAAAACCAGCTATCTCTATTGGATACAGCCGATTTTCTTTATGGAGCTTTTACTTCCTCCTATGCTTCTTTCAAAATGATTACACCGCGGATCATTCCCATCCAACAGCTGTACATGTAGGTTCCCGGTTCTCTGGTGTGAAAACGATGAGGTTTTCTCCTACTTCCAGTGACCAATTCCTTCCGAAGAAATGTTAAAGAGTATTCCCGAAATGAAAGAAGAACTTCTTAGACTTATGTTCTTAATAATCTCAGCAGAAAAGTAAATGTTTATTATGCGTTCCTGCAAGATGTGGGGACGTTTTTCTTTTTGGGTTCACGGGAGCTTTAGTAAAATAACTGAGGATTTTAACTCCTTCGCGTTCTTCACTTTTCCACTATCGGGTGCGATTATGAAATAACTCTTAGATTTAAACGACTTTATTGTTATATTTTTAAGTGCGGTGAAGTAATCTACATCAAAAATTAAATAACTTTATTGTCACTCTACAAATAAAAAACCTTGATTTTTTTACACTAAGCAGAAAATCAAGGTTTTTACTTCCAAAAATATCTTAGCCTATAAAATTCGTGTTTCTTTAATTTTTTTGTATATCGTAGATATGGAAATAAAAGTAAGCCTATGACCCGTTTTTACACGTATCTCGGCTGACCCCCGATCACTTATACATCATATATTGACAAAACTCACGGATTAGGAAGTGATCGCCTTCGTCCGAATCAGAAGAGGAAATGAAAAAAGTCCTCCTTGTCAAGAAGGACAAAAAATGATAAAAGTTCTGGACACAGTGGAACCAGACTTAATCCAGTTTCGTAAAGTGTTATAGACTCACCTAAGTGACATCAGTATAAATAAACCAATAGCTCCGGCAAACAAATAGGAATATCCAAGTATAGAACCATTTCTATTTTTAATTTTCTTGAAAAGTAAAAAATAAAGCCCTAACCCAATAATAATTATTGTTAATACGAGGCCCATAATATTAAATAGCATCATTTAAAACCATAGAACAGTGCTTTTGCCCATTCCCTAATTTTACTTTTTCCTTCTTTTGTCATCTTGTGGCCTCCTGGCTTCTTTCAAAATAGTATTCTTCAATATAGCCGATAATTCCTTCTTCAACTAACCTGCCCCGTTAGTCGAACAAGAACCTGGATGTTCACTCTGCAAATCATCGATTCGACCAACTGAACCTACTGTCAATGTAACAAAACTTAGGAGTTAATGGACATCCCATATTTATAGTGTTTTTTTAGGTTTGACTCTTTCATTAACGTTCAACAACTCGTTCAATAATCAAAGTCCAGTAACCTATACGATACTAAGTTTAGGTGCGCGACTGAATGTCTTAAAGACTTTATGTAAGTGTTTTTATTTGTCCTTTCATTTTCAACTTTATTTATTGACTACTTCCCAAACTGAAAAAACCAAAGGCGCGAAAACGCCAATGGTTTTAATCTACGCAAAAAAGGAAAGGAGTTTCTGCTCCTTTCCCATTTTAATAAACCTTTACTGTTCTTGTTGCACTAATTAAACCTTTTGCATCCTTTGCCGATACATATAAATAGGTTCCAGCTTTTTGCTTTGGTATGGTTACTTTAAAGTTCCCATAGATATTTGCTTTCGACGTATAAACTTTCGTACCGATTTTTACTGCGACAACTGCATACTTTTCAGTTTTTCCGGTAACGGAGGTTGAGTAATATCTTACAGGATTCACAACCGGTATATTCGGTGCGACTCGAGTAACCGTTAAGGATCGTGTATTACTAACCTTTCCAGCTGCGGTTGAAGTTACCTTGATTGAATTCCCGCTGTTTTGAATCGGGATGGCCACTTTGAAATTGCCAACACTATCTGCTTTAGCGCTGTAAGACTTTGTGCCAATCAGAACGGTTACAACAGCATACTTTTCGGTTATTCCGGTAACCGCGGCCAATTTATTGTTGACTACGTTAACAACCGGGACATTCGGAGCAACCCTAGTAACAAGCATTTTCTTCGATAAGCTGATGTTTCCTGCTGCATCCTTCGCCGTGATGCTCAATTCCACGCCGCTGTTTTGAGTAGGTATCTTGACCGTGAACTTTCCATAAGAGTCAGCAATGCTGCTATATGATGAAGTCCCAGCTTTCACGATAACCGTGGCTGCTTTTTCGCTTACCCCTGTTACTGTGGTCGATTTGTTTGTTACCGTATTAACCACCGGAATATTTGGAGCAATTCTTGTAACGGCCACCTTTTTGGACAGACTTTGGTTCTGTGCGAGATCGGTTGAAGTAACGAAAATCGCTGTTCCACTATTTTGAACAGGGATTATTATTTTAAAAATGCCATTTACATCAGCAGTGGTGCTGTAATTTTTACTACCTATAACAGAGTTAACGGTTGCTCCAGCTTCCGTTTTCCCCGTGATTTCGGCTGCTTTATTGGTAACCGGATTAACTGATGGTTCTGACGGTGGAGTTTTATCGATTACCGTTGTAGTAACGATTGGACTCACATTATTTTCAGCATCGCTTGCAATCACATTTAAGACTGTACCTGCTTTTTGCAGTGCGATCGGTATTGTAAAACTTCCATCCTCTTTCGCGTAGCCTTCAGCGACAAAGTCCTCACCCTTCGTAATGGTAATCTTTGCTCCGGCTTCCGTGTTGCCGATGACTTCCTTCGATGCATCTGATACATGATAAACATCCGAAAGCAGCAACCATGGCGCTGTAGCATCCTTCACTGTTAATTGAACTGATTCACTTCTATTGTTGACCAGGTCTTCAGCAAAAACTTCAATCACCGTTCCGGCTGCTTGTGGCTGAAAATTAATTGAAAACGTACCATCTACCGTATAGTAAGATCCAATGACCGTTTCTTTTACGACAAGTTTAATAATCGACCCTTTATCCGTAACACCACTAATATTGGTCGTTTGGTCCGTTATTTCATTGGTTAAAAGCTGAGGTACTGATGGAGGCGTTCGATCCACCACTGTTACATACGTTGCCTCGCTAATATTGTCTGACGCATCTGTTGCAGTCACAGATACTTGTGTATTTGCCTTTAATTTTCCAATCGCAATCGAAAAATTACCATTTTCATCTGAAACATCCGTACCAATAGATACATCTGCGACCATTGCCTTAACGGTGGATAATGGCTCCGCTGTACCTGTAATTTCTACTGTGTTATCAGTCACTTCATTTACGACAGTGGCTTCTGGTGGTGTTTCATCTAAAACAGTCACTGTGAAGCTTGAGCTGGTTCTGTTGTAACTATCTCTTGCCTTAATCGTTAATTCTGTTCCTCCCCTTTGGAGTTCGATTGGAATTTGGAAGCTTCCATCTATAAGTGAATACCCCTCGCCGATCTTCACATCAGCATGGTAAATTTCTACAAGGCTGTCCGCATCGGTCATGCCGCTCACCGATTGATCACGATCACTAACATTTGCTACAAACGGTGCTTCCAAATTTCCTAAAGGGTAGCTGTTATCAAACGGTTTATAAGAAACCGTAATAATGTCTAACTTGTCACGATAGTTAATATTATCATTTACATCGGCAATCCCTTGATTAATCCGTTTATTATCTGTCACGCCCCAATAATTATTTTTTCCATCAAAAAGGATCCCTTTATATCCAGAGATGTCCACCTTCAGTCGAGGGTAACCGAAGAAATTGTTTTCGTTAATAAAAATGTTAGCATTTCCACCGTCAGGTTCTCTACTGGTCAGCTTTATATCTGGAGTACGATAGTCTAGTGGATTGATGAAAGTGTTATTTTGAATAATAATTTTCCCAGGTCCATTGTTAACATTTAGAGTTGCTTTTTGGCTAAAAAAGTTATGTTCAATGATTGAATCCCAAATCGATGACGAAAGGGAGATGGAACCATTTCGATACTGGTTATGACGAAGGGTAACATTATTCTTAATTGTGGTAATCAGAAAGCCGCCATTGTATTTTGATTGATGAAAATGATCCGCATATTCAATTTGAATCGTGCTGTTATTAAAAGCACTGCCCTGTACATAGACATCCTGTAATAGGATCCGCTCTTGTTCGGTGCCGACAGCGTGCAATTTGCCTTTAACCGATATCCATGACCCATTTTGCCCTATCAACTGCACCCCAGGCTCAATCGTCAGCGTGACTCCAGGATAGATATCTATAATACCTGTTTGATAATAAGGCGATCCCTCTTTCGTTAAGACTCGGTCTTCGTTGATTACACCGAAAATGGTGCTGCCTGTTGTCGTTTCAGCTTGATTTTTTGCTGGGAAAAACGAAAATAGTAAAAGAAAAGCTAGCAAAAGTTGAAGGTGTTTTTTCATTGGTTTTCTCCTTGATTTTTTTTATTTATTATCTTTATTTTCACTACTATCCTGCTATTTCACAAGATTATTTTCCTTTTTTTACCACAGAAAAATTATACAACATCATTTTAGTTCTTTGAGTAACAAAGTTTTATTTCACTTTGACATTAATAATATCAAAAAAGATCACTTAGTAAATAATTTGGTCCGACAAAAAACCCTTGCCACAAACCAACAAGGGATTAATTATTCACTATCTAAGATTAGCCTATTTTATTTAACTAATGTGTTCAGTTAGTAAAAGAAGAAAATAGATTTAGCTACAAGAGATCATCGGTTTCACATTTATGCTATGGCTGAACCAGGTTGTATCACGCACACATCCTAGGTTGACATAACACCACGACTCGGAAGTTAGCCCCACCGAACCAACCCTTGCAGTTTCTCATTTCTTCCTCTTTTCACCGAACTATCCGGTATTCACGAAATATACATCGTTGAGTTGACGGGTTTTTGGCGGTTTCGCTTTTCCTTTCCTATGAATAAATATTCAATATATTTTTATGAAAATATTTAATATTATGACAAAAAAGATAATTTTTGTAATTGTATTGTTTTCTAATTATTATATCATTATACTAAAATTACCATCAAAAATGGAATTGATTGAGAAAAGGTCATTATTTTTGCAAGGGAAAAAATTGCAAAGATTTTCGGCATGCATATTATAACTGCTATTATGATGATGCCAATAGCTGTACAAGCTGCTACAAAAAGTTTTACATTCGATATGACACACCAATTATATATTGGAACATACACCTACTAAAGGTAGTGTAACTGGTACTGTTAATATGACTAGTTGGGATGGAGATAATTACTTCACAATTCATGTTTATGAAAAACAACCTGGTTCAGGTAGTTTGGATTACTAATCGTAAAAGTTTTAGAAGGGCTGGATTTATAATATGTTCAATGCTTTATATCCTAGTATAATTATCGTTTCTTGCTTTATATTGTTCTTTGGTTATAGATTTATCAGGGGTTATATTTCTGTTCTTCATTTTCTATATTGGATAATTTTTTCTGTCTATACTGCTAGTCTAGTAGTGTATACATTGTTTCCATTCCCATACCAAAAAGAGTTAATTGAAATTATGATAGAGGATAATTTGGGGATGAAGAATAATTTCATTCCATTTAAAGCATTTGTAGATGCAATGAATTATGGTTCTCTTACAATTGCTATAAAACAAATTGGGGGTAATATTTTATTGTTCATGCCCCTAGGCTTTGCCCTACCAATTCTTTTTCCAGTAATAAAAAAGGGTAAAGTTATTGTAATTGGTTTCACAGTAAGTTTAATTATTGAATCAACACAAGCTATAGCTAGTCTTTTTCTTGGTTATAATTATAGAAGTTTCGATATTGATGATTTAATTATGAATACTTTAGGAACAGTAATTGGTTTGCTAATATTTAATCTACTTTCTAACTTTTTAAAACAATCAGGATTACTTATAAGTAGAGAAACTAAAATTTAAATTCACACTCAGAAGAACTTGTTCTTTTTAGGTACTCCTAAAAAAAATGGTAGTGCAGACCATAGCATTGGTTTGCACTACTATTTTTTATATAGAAAAGACGAAAAATAGGCCGATGTCTTTTTAGTGTTTCGAACCCATCTATAAAACCGACCTACTTCACTGTCCTTATTTGAATCGAAGCACCTCAGTCCAATGCAACGCATTATTTACGACTGGAAGTCGCCCAAAAACACCCGATTTTTTCAGGGTGTGTAGATGGGCACTCGTCAAAACTCCGATGAATCTATACTCAAAGAAAATAGAATCTTATACGAATAAAAAAAGAGCAGCAAAAGCTACTCCGTTTTCATCAACTCTTCAATTTCTTTAGGGGACTTACCAAGACTTTCGAGCAATGTACGCTTCCTCTCCTGATCTTCTTCAGTTTCTACTGTCGCCACTATCTCGTCTTTTGATTTCTTTCTTTCGTTAAACAAATGCACGAAAAAAGGAAACGCTATTTAGAGGGGAGTAAATACATCGTCACTTGGACATTTAGTGACACTTGCAGACCCAGAAAGCTACAATGTGAAATATAAACAATGGAATTGGAAAGACAACGGAACTTACAAGTCGTATCGGTTTTTTGACTCAATCATGTGGCACTCCATCGAAAATCCTTTTAGTGACTTTCACGAAATTTTGTTAAGCTGTTTCCATTCGAATTAAAAAACCTTATTTACTTATGGTAAGGTTCCCCGTGGTGTATCTAAATGAGGTTTTTATAAATTTGATATCCTAATATCCCAATATAGCAACATTCTGATTTTGCAATACAAACCTATTATCCAACCATGCTAAAGTATTCAAAACAAACCCTAAAGAATCAGCATTATATCTCCCAGCAATTTTCTGATAGGCCAATAGCTCATACCTTTTATTTAAATCAAAATCTACAGGATATAAACCACTAAGAGGATTTACAAATCCAGTAATAGGACTCTTCAGTTTTCCATTTTCATCATATATTTCATTTAAATACTCGGTGCCTTTTGTTGAGATGTCTATAATGTACTTTTTATTATTTATCATGCTAACAACTTCCACTTTGTAATAATCTTGATAAGTAACCTCATATTGGTACTGCTCATTATATACATTAAAATCAAATAATAATTGTGCTGTATTATCCACAAAGGAATAAATATAATGGTACATAATTCCACCACTACCACCTGTAGCAATACTTATGAAAATATCATCTACTCCATTCCCAGTAAAATCCCCCAAGAATACAGTAGGATTGTAGCCTGCATTTTCACGAAGTGGGACACTTGTTAACTCGCCAGATCTTCCATCTTGAACGAGCAGGGTGATATTTTGAATAAATGGACTATCTGGAGTCATTATGCCGGTTAAATAGACATTATCAGGTACTCTATCCCCAGTTACATCTCCACGAGCAAACGAAACTACATTCGGAGGATTTATATTCGTCCTAGCGTAATAATTATACATAACATGCTCCTTTACATAATACCTATAATCATCATTTTCCTACGTTCTAAAAGAATTCCAGCTACTGTTTGTTACTATTTATTAAGTAATATCTATTCGTTAGAAACATAAAATTTGTAAGGCTAACAGAAATTTCTTTCAAGACATTGCATAACTCCTCAGCTCCAGTTTCTAAAGAATTCAATTTCGTTAATTATTCACCAAAATGGAGGGAATTAAATGGGTGTTTTAAATTAATGTCCTTATTAAGAGGAGATGGTTCGACAGTAAATTTCGTTATTAGTCCAACAACCTATTTTCTTGGCCATGTGATGGTTTCAATCGGAGACCGTGTAACTGGTTTTTATGATGTCAATGTACCTGTTATTCTTATTTACCCACCACAATATCAAGCTCTCATTATCGAAAAGGATAATGCCTATCAAAATGTAAAGGTAGACTATTTTGACAGTCAACTGGTGAGTAGCGATGGTCACTTGCAATTAAATATTTCCAATTATACCCCGATATTATTACCGAACGATCAAACCTTCACCTTAAATCCTGCAAACCGAAATTTACATGTTGTATATGGTCCTACCACAATGAGCATACCAGCCCAAACCACTCCCTATAAAATTATTGTTATGTGTTGAAAAAAAAAGTTAGGCACCATAAATGTATGATACGGTTCCATAACTCATTGATGATGGGWCAATTTCGACGTTGACACTCAGCATCATACTAGAGGGCTYTTTTTCTTTCAAGATGGCACAAATCCCTCTAACAGGGATGCTGCCCCGTTAGTTGAACAAGATATATTCAGATTTTTTTATAAACAGATTCTCGATAACCCATGAATCCTTGTTTTTTGTAAAAGTTTTTTGCTCGTTCATTATTAACCCAATAATCCAATTCAATTAAGTCTATACCTTCACTTTTTGCTATGCCATAGATATAGTTCATTAAATGGGAGCCATATCCACGATTTGTTTGTTTTTCTATTATACTTATCTGATGCACAAACACTGATTTGTATGGTTTCTTGAACGCTGTTTGAGTGTAATTTTTAATTTCTACCCATGCATAGCCTGTAGGTTCATCGTCTTCCTCTAAAAGCAAGAATATAAAATTATCATTTGTCACCCATTGCTTAAACGTATCTCGGGTATCCTCAAAATTGTATTCTGTAAAATGTTGTGGATATAAAGACGCATGTAACTCAAGTATTGGTTTATTTAATTGTGCAATTAACTCATAATCAATTGTTCGAGTAATTTTCATACCTACCTCCTCCAAACGAAATTTCCATAGCCAGTCATTAACCAAATAGTCCCCCTTGAAGTTATACATCTTTCTTCTTTCAACCATATTCCATCAATTGTTAATTCATTCCTTCCTCGACTAACCTGCCCCGTTAGTTGAAATACAAAAAATGCTTTACTCATTCTTGAAATAAAGCACCCGTTAGCCACCCATGCATCGCAATACCAGCACTGCACCACAGAGGATGAAAATGTGTGCAGAACGGGTATAGATTACTACGGCTAGGTGATGAAGGTCGATGAACTATGGTGCCATAGAGCCCTCCCGTAAGTCCGACTCCAACAACCACGGTGTATCACAGAATGTCGCCCCCTTAATGGGTAGCACTCATGGGAGATTAATCCTACTCAGGTTGTTGCACTAGCTAATCATCCTATACTTTTTACTATAAGGAGGATTTTTGATTATCTAACAGTTTAATAATAGATCTTACAAAGGCTTAGCCTTTTTTTAAAAAAGTGTTTTACTGGGTCTACTTAATTTGGACTTTTTTGATTTTAATTTTCATGGGAGTTCAATAAAAGAAAAGATGTCTTTTCAGCTCACAAACCTTAAACTAAACGCACCTGTTACTTTAAGAAGGTGGAATTGTATTCATCATCATTAATTACTCTATATAACTTAACAATTTCTTTGGAAATAGAAATAAAGTGGTTATGTTGACCGTTACTTAAGCCTCTAACTTAGCGGAAGATTAAGAAATGAATTTTATCAGAAATTTTTTGAATCATTAAAAGGCAACGTTCCAAATGACGCTGCCCTCCATTACTCTTGCAC
>NZ_JBFUKT010000031.1:0-26150 GCF_056400705.1 Paenisporosarcina sp. P5_A11 | reverse complement strand
CACCAATGCCCAGTACTTCTACTTTTTCTGTGGTGGCATTGTTGTATATGGTGTAGACAATTGCAAATACAAGAACAGATAAAATAATAGTTCTCAAAATAAATCTTTTTTGTTTCGTCTGAGCCATTTTCCGACCTCCTAAATGACGAAATAATCCTTTTTTATTATAACAAAGAAAAGTGGTTGGTAAGGCCGTACTTTTGAAGGGTTTGTGAACGTTTGGATAAGGTGGATAAATAATCTACTAAACAGCAAAAGCCAACACTATGCGGGTTATACAGCCTCAGCCACTGGATATGGCGAATTCCTGGCTGTATACCCCTTCGTGTGGCTTGTTTCTCCGTTCCTCAAAGTTTATAAGGAAACGAACTTCTGCTTAAGACTGTAGCCATTAAAAGGCTCTATTTATTTTCCTATTTGAACAGGTATATATTAATTATGAACCGATTTTTCCTGTTTCAGCCATAACCCGCAATAATTTCACTTCATGGGAGCTTAATTCACGAGAATCACCAGCGTTTAATCCGTTAAGTGTTAAGAATGCAAAGCGTTCACGTTTCAACTTTTGAACTGGGAAACCAATTGCATCAAACATGCGTCGAACTTGACGGTTTTTACCTTCATGAATCGTGATTTCAATAATTGCTTTGCCTTGTTTTGCATCTGCAGATAATAATTTCACTCGAGCAGGAGCTGTTTTGCCATCTTCTAAATCCACACCACGCTCAAGTATACGAAGTTGTTCTTTACCCGGGATACCTTTTACGCGTGCCACATAAGTCTTATCAATCTTGAATTTAGGATGAGTTAATGTATATGATAAATCTCCATCATTGGTCATGATTAAAAGACCAGATGTGTCATAATCTAAACGTCCAACTGGAAATAATCGTTCTTGTATGTGAGGAAATAAATCAGCAACTGTTTCGCGACCTTTATCATCTGTAACTGCTGAAATAACACCTCTTGGTTTATATAACAAATGATAAACTTTTTGTTCTTTTTCAAGTTTCACACCGTCAACTTCAACTGTATCAGTTGACGACACTTTCGTACCAAGTTCTGTTACTACTTTTCCATTTACTTTTACTTTTCCTTCTAAAATTAGCTGCTCGGATTTTCTTCGTGATGCCACCCCAGCATGTGCTAACATTTTTTGTAATCTTTCCATACTTTCACCTCTTCGTTTAGTCCTATACTCTGTTGAAAATTATGTCACACTTTCGCTCAAAACAAAAGAAGACCGCTTATTTAATAAGCAGTCTTCATCATTCACTCCGCTCAATATGTACTTTTTGTGAGAGTATAGTTTTACCGTTTATTTGTACTTCCCATCTCGCAACTTTTTGTAATGATTTTTTTCGGTTTAAAATCAGAAGATGAGAAACTTGATCTTTTTTATTTATTAAGACATATACAGGCTTTTCGGTTTTAATAACCAAACCACCTGGTAGGTCATACAAACCTTTTTCAATGACTTGAACTCTATCATATTGCGTAAAGACATTCTGCGCAAGTTGCTGATGCATCTGCCAATCGTTTGATTGATTTAATGTGACCACTATGACTTCTTTTTCACCGTCTTTGAAATAGGTAGCTAGTGTTCTTCCAGCAGCTTTTGTGAATCCTGTTTTACCTGCAATTGCTTTAGTTTCAGAGCGCACGAGCTTGTGTTTATTTTCCCAAGACTTGCCGTTTCCTTTGTAATGGGAAGCGGTTAGAATCGGTTTTAACTCCTTGATATCCATCGCAATTTTTAACATAAGCGCTGTGTCATAGGCTGTGGAAAGATGTTCTTCATGGTGAAGCCCTGATGGGTTTTGAAAACTGGTATCGTTTAATCCCATTAGTTTTGCTTTCTCATTCATCAATTTCACAAAACCTTCAACAGATCCACCAGCATGCTCCGCAAGAGCGACTGCTGCATCATTACCCGATCTCAGCATTAAGCCATATAAAAGAACGTCTACTTGTATATCTTCTCCATTTTTCAAGTAAATGGATGATCCTTCTTGGGTTGAAGCATTTGGTGTGATTTTCGCATGTTCTTTTAAATCCACTTCTTGTGCCACGACAACTGCAGTCCACATTTTTGTAAGACTTGCTATCGGTAATTGAATATGTTCTCCACTTCCCTCCAATAAACGCCCTGTCTTTGCATCAATAACCGCATAAGAGGATCCTTGGGCTTGTGTTAAATGAGGGTAAATCATACCTACTAAAAGCAATACCAACAGTAACGCGATTTTTTTTCTCAAGCACTAGCACCTTTCGTATGTTATTCTTTTTGTTCTCCAAAGGCTTCTTGAAACTTCGTCATAAATAAATCAGTTTGCTCTTCTTCTTCAGAGTCTTGTACTTCCGGTAAAGAAGGCAATTCCTTGGTATCATTCAGACCAAAAACATTCAAAAACTCTTTCGTAGTGCCATAAAGAATAGCACGACCAGTTCCTTCCGCACGACCCACTTCTTGAATTAAGCCCTTCAAACCTAACGTATGTAAAGGTCTCTCACTTTTCACCCCACGAATCTCTTCAACTTCGATTCGTGTAATCGGTTGTTTATATGCCACAATCGCCAATACTTCTAAAGATGCTTGAGAAAGTGGTTGGTTTGTGGGGTTCTCAACTAAGCGTTGAATTGTACTTGCATTTTTCTTTTTTGAAATTAGTTGATATGTACCAGCTAGTTCTTTTAATTCAATACCRCGAATCTTAGATTTTATATAATCTGCTTGAAGACTCAATAATGCCTCTTTCACTTCACTAGCCGAAGCATCTGTTAAACTCTCAATTTGTTTACTTGATAGCCCTTCGTCACCTGTGACAAAGAGTAAACTTTCGATTTTACTCATCAATAGGCTCAAATAACTCTTCCTCCCATCGACCATTTAATAGTTTGACTGTTAAATCATCAAAATTATGTTGTTGTTCGACAAATACCATTTGTCTTTTCATTAGCTCAAGTAAAGATAGGAAAGTAACAACTAAAGTTGGTTTATCTTCTGAAGGAAACAGCTCGAAAAATGAACAACTACCCCCTCTTGACTTAAGAGTATGATAGACACTTTTCATTTGGTCTTTTACAGATAGTTCTTGCCGAGCAATTCTAGTGGCTAACGGGGCTTTTAGTTGTTTTCTTCGCATCATTTTTTGAAATGCACCTAACATATCATAGACATTTAATTGTTCATCAAATGCCGACAGCTGTTTAGTTGTTTGATAGTCTGTTAAATCGCTTGGCGCCCTTGTGAATACTTGTGCACGTTGTTCCTCAAGTTGTTGTAACACTTCAGCCGCTTCTTTAAACTTTCGATACTCAATAAGTCGATTGACTAATTCGTCACGAGGGTCATTCATATCAACTGACAAATCGTCTTCATCAAACTCCCCTTCGTGAATAGGGAGAAGCATTTTACTTTTAATAGCAAGTAAGGATGCTGCCATTACTAAATATTCACTTGCTTCATTTAGCTCTAGAACTTGCATTGCACGAATATGTTCCATGTACTGTAAGGTCAAGTCAGCCATCGGAATATCATATATATCAATTTCCAAACGATGAATTAAGTGTAATAATAAATCGAGAGGACCTTCAAAAGCGTCCAATTTTACTTCATAAGACATGTTAGATCACCCGATCAAATAGATTCAAATTTTAGTATAGAGGAAGTGAGAGAAGAATGCATCCGTTGTTTCACCCACTTTTCACACAGTTTGTGACATATTTTAATGAGCACGAAGATTATTTTGAATGTCATGAAGTGTTAGAAGAATATTGGAAAGAAATTGCACCGAAAGATAAAACACATCCACTTACTGCATTGATATTGCTTGCAACTGGAATGTATCACTGGCGGAGAGACAATCTCAGCGGTGCCGAAAGATCTCTTTCTAAATCAATCGACAGGATTCAAGTGAATGAAGAAAGTGCTTTTTTTGAAGGAATTCACATTCACCATGTAGTGAAAAATATTCAACATGCTCTCGAATGCGTTCATCAAAAAAAATCATTTGAACCGTTTCAAATTCAGATTGTTTCTCAAGATCTAAAGGATGCCATCGACACACAACCACCAATAATACCTCTAACAGGAGATCATCTTATACACAAGCATATGCTTCGAGATCGCTCAGAAATACTTAAAGCACGTGAAGAAAAAAGAAGGAACAGACATTAAGCGTCTGTTCCTTCTTTCTCTGTTAAGCACTTATCTATAAATGGTTTTGTTGATTCTGCTGCATAGATTTCGGCACACGGAAGAAATTGTTGTACTTTAGAGACCATTTCTTTTCCAATACCTTCACCTCTATAAGAGGGAGTAACGGAAATATGTTGAACCAAACACACGTCATCTGAAGTTTCGATACCAATTAAACCAACGAAATCCTCATCTTTTTTCCACATAAACAAATGCCAGTTAGGATTGTTTTCATAGGTTTGAATCGTTTCTTGTAATTTTTTTAAGTTTTTTTCTTGTGGCATAAACGACAGTAATCCCATCGCTATTTTCTCACAATTTTTTTTAAATCGAACTAACATAATAAATCCCTCATTTTTGTTTCCGCTTCAGCACCAATGACTATCCTACCTCATATGTTAAAAAACTTCAACTAAAAACCCATATTTTAACATCTCATAGGTTTGGCGCGAAAAATTTCCAATATAAGAATCCCCAGAAAACACCCATTACTAGTATGAATATAAATAGCTTACTGTTGGCTCTCTTCAATTATTTTCACCTAACTCTTCTTCTAGAGAACAGTCTAATCGAACCAAATCTTCATAAGTTTCTCGTTTGATAATGATACGATGGTTTCCATCTTCAGCGAATACAACAGCAGGTCTTGGAAGTCGATTATAATTACTCGCCATCGAATATCCATATGCCCCTGTACAAAATACAGCTAACGTATCCCCCGCTTCAACTTCCGGTAGAAAAATGTTTTCAATCAATTTATCACCTGATTCACAACATTTCCCTGCTACCGTATATGGAGTACTGGAGTGGGCTGTCATTTTGTTAGCGACTGCGGCATCATATCTTGCTTGATATAAGGCTGGACGGATATTATCCGACATACCGCCATCAACAGCTAAATAATTACGAACACCTGGAACTTCTTTTTGAGAACCAATTGTATACAAGGTTGTCCCCGCATCCCCTACTAGAGAACGTCCTGGCTCAATCCAAATTTCAGGCATTGGATAATCGAGTTGACCAATTTCAGATTGAATCGACTTCATCATATCTTCTACATAGACTGCCGGATCAAGAGGTTTGTCTTCTTCAGTGTAGCGAATACCAAAACCACCGCCTAAATTTAACACGGGGCAAATAAAGTCGAACTGTGTTTTCCAAGCTATCATTTTAGCAATTAATTTTTTGGCTGCTAATGAAAAAGCTACGGTATCAAATATTTGCGAACCGATATGACAATGCATTCCTAACAAATGAATAAAGGAGTCATCTTTTACTAATTGGAACGCTTGATCCGCTTGACCATTATTTAAGTCAAAGCCAAATTTAGAATCGGCTTGTCCTGTCGTAATATAATCATGCGTATGAGCTTCAATTCCAGGAGTAACACGTAATAATATATTAATATTCATTTTTTTATACTTTGTCAATCTTTTTAATTGTTCAATTTCGTAAAAATTATCGACAACAATACAACCAATCCCTGAATCTAGTGCGAATATTAATTCATCATCACTTTTATTGTTGCCATGAAAGTGAATGCGTTCAACAGGAAAACCTGCTCGGATAGCTGTATGTAATTCTCCTCCAGACACGACATCTAAAGATAAACCTTCTTTTGCAGCAAGTTGATACATAGCAATACTTGAGAAAGCTTTACTTGCATACGCTACTTGAGCTTTCACACCTGCACGTTCAAATGTTTGTATGAAAGCTTGTGCACGCTCTTTTATTAGAGCAGTATCGTAGACAAATAAAGGCGTCCCATAGGTTTTGGCTAAAGTCATTGCAGACGTTCCACCAATCGTTAATTGACCATCTTCGTCAATAGATTGTGTTCCATATAAATGCATCGTCATCTCTCCTAGTGGTTTTCAATATATGAACTTTACCATAGGAAAAGACTACGATGCAATGGAAGGATTACGAACGGTTACGTTGAGGTGAATTAACAATGAACGGTCTAACTGCTCCATTAGACGATGGAAAGCGGATAAGTATTCGAGCCAAGGCTTTTGGGAAAAACGGTACAAGTGGCCATAAATATGGCACGCCCATAGGCTTGATTGACACAAGGTACATAAATGTCAGTAACAATCCGATGAAAAATCCATTGCTCCCAAAAGACAAGGTGGCAACCAAAAGCATATTACGGAAAATTTTAGCCGCAACACTTAATTCATAAGAAGGCAAGGCGAATGTGAAAATCGCAGAAACAGCTGTATACAACACGACTTCTGGTATCCACAAACCAACATCAATTGCAATTTGACCAATAACAATTGCTGCGACGAGTCCCATAGCAGTAGAAAGAGGTGTGGGGGTGTGAATGGCAGCAAGCCTCAAGAATTCAAGACCTAAATCAGCAATCATGATTTGAGCGAAAAGCGGAACATTCCCCATTTCTTTTGGACCTATATAGGACATAAACTGCGGTGTATGTCCTGTTTCTTTGACAAGTAAATACCAAAAAGGCAAGAGTATTAAACTTAAGAGAAATCCAGAAAAACGCATAAAACGAACCAACGTTCCAATCAGTGGTGCTTGACGATATTCTTCGGCGTGTTGTAAATGATGAAAGATTGTTGTTGGAATTAAGATAACGGAAGGAGATGTATCCACTATAATAGCAATGTGTCCTTCTAACAAATGAGCTGCACATGTATCTGCTCGTTCGGTATAACGTACAAACGGAACCGGATGAAAATTTTGTTTGAATAACCACTCTTCAAGCGACTTMTCAGTCATCGTTAATCCATCATGATGGATTTTTTTCATTCGTTCGCGAATATATTCGATATGTCCTTCATTCGCCARTCCTTTGATATAAGCGACGACCGTATCTGTTTTTCCACGTGTTGACAGTTGAGTTAATTCAAAGCGAAGTGAAACATCGCGTATTCTTCTGCGAACTAATGCTGTGTTTTGAAGGATATTTTCAGTAAATCCATCACGAGATCCACGAATTACCTTTTCATTGTCAGGCTCTTCGGGTTGTCTACCTGGATAGGACCGTACATCAATGGTGAAAACAAATCCACCATTAGTAACAATGCCTAGCTGACCGCTTAAAATTGCAGACAGCCAGGCATCTTTTGAATCAAAAACGGTAACCGAGTGATAGGGAAAATAACTATTCATTGCTTCAATTTCATCAATCTCGTTTTTCCGTTTCATATTGGATTGCGTGCTTTGAGTTAAAGTTAAGATTTGAGTAAGTGTTGTAGAATCAATCAAGCCGTTCATATAGACAAATAAAGTTGGAATCGACCAGATATGTGCATTCTTGACGCCTACATCAAAACTTTCTCCTTTTCCAAATTTCGAATAAACAAAGGATTCAGCATCTAGTATATTGGTGAAAAGTGACTTATTTATTGCGATCCATCCTTTAATGTTGCTTGCTTAGGCAACATCCAACTTTTCAGTTGCTTCAGTATTTTTTTCTCTAATCTTGATACTTGTACTTGAGAAATGCCCAGTCTTTCCGCTATATCACTTTGCGTACAATCTAGGTAATAGCGTAGATAAATAATCGTTTGTTCTCTTTTTCCAAGTTTTGATAATATGTCACGTAGTGGAATGTGGTCAAATGACCTCTCAGATCGCTCGTCTCGCAGCTGATCCATTAATGTCAATGCATCCCCTTCGCTCTCAAAGAGTTGCTCATGGAGTGAAGCTGGATCTCGTAAGGCATCAGATGCTAATACAAGCTCGTCCATTGTGACATCTAACGTCTTTGCGAGATCCGTTAACGATGGTTGTCGTTCATGAACGCGGATAAATTCATCGGTGGCATGACGAATTTTGAAACTTAACTCTCTAATTGAGCGACTCACTTTTACCATTCCATCGTCTCTCAAGAACCGTTGAATTTCTCCGATAATCATAGGTACTGCATAAGTTGAGAACTTTACTTCATAAGACAAATCAAATTTGTCTACAGATTTCATTAATCCGATACAACCGATTTGAAATAAGTCTTCTAAATCCGCTCCCCGCGAAGCGAATCGTTGAACAATCGACCAGACTAAACGCGTGTTCCCTTCCACCATCGTTTGTCGGGCTATTTTGTCTCCTTCTTGAGACAAAAAGATTAGTTCGCGCATTTTTTCTTGTGTCAACAACACGGGCTGTTGTCCAATAGGCGTCGTCATCGTTCACCTAGAACGAAGTTGGATTGAATGGGTAAAAACTCTTTCGTAAAGGTAATCGCAGTTCCTTTCTGAGGCTCTGACCATACCGATAAATGATCTGAAAAACTTTCCATGATGGTAAAGCCCATTCCAGAACGTTCTCTTTCTGGTTTTGACGTATAAAGAGGTTCCATCGCTTGTTCAACGTTTGGTATGCCTCTTCCTTCATCGGTAATGGTCATCGTTATCGATTGTCCATTCCGCTTTGCTCGAATCGTAATAATACCTTCGCCATCCTCTTCATAACCATGAATGATGGCATTCGTCACTGCTTCAGAAACGATTGTTTTGAATTCTGCTAACTCATCAATGGTTGGGTCAAGAGATGCAATAAAACTCGTCATCACCATACGTGCTAAGCCTTCATTTTCACTTATGGCAATAAACGATAGCGTCATTTCATTGTCCATTTAAAATACCCCCTAACTCTGCGATTGTTTCTTCTTCTGTTGTTGGCCATACATATGAACCTAGTCCTGAATATTGGAATATTTTTTTCATCGTTTCAGAAGGATGTAAAATGACTGTTTGGCCATTTGTAGGAACAAAATCTCTCATTCTTCCTAGGATAAGTCCAATACCTGCACTGTCCATAAACTGTAAGTCTTTTAAGTTCCAAATGATGGCCCGAAGAGTTCCTCTGTATAGAGATTCTGAAATTTCGTCACGGATTAGTTGTGTTGCATGGTGGTCAAGTTCGCCTTTTAAACGAATAATTGCTATACCGTCTTCGACAAATAGTAGTTGATGCTTCATAAAGTAACTCCTCCTTTCCGTGACTATTCGAGGCGAGTTAGCATTATTCCTTGTCGTTGACAAATAAAGGGTAAACATCTTATTTATCGACATAATACGCATCATTCTATTCATTAGTAGTATGGAAAATCTTTCATCTCTTTAAACATTAAATATAAAAAGGTTTTACTTTTTTTCAGGAGATTGTGCTATACACTTCCCTTCACTATTTTGTGACTTCCTGCCTTTAGTCCCTGATTTATTGATGCAAAGGGTTTCAGATCGCTTTCAACCTGGATGCACACAGTTATGATTGTTTGGTTTACTAAAGACTTGTTGCTAACTGTAAAGAGATATTCGGCCGAAGATGATATTTCGGTCTCTTCCTTCATACTTTATTATTTCCGACCGCTCTTTAAAGAAATATAAACCAGTATTAAAAGATTCCACTCTGATGCAAAGAAGTTTTCAGACCTCTTCGGATGAATTAGAAATCAAGTTGAACAAAACCTGGTGTTATTCTCTCGTGCGGATAGGTTTCCAGGTCGCTTCGGGACGCTCTACCAGCTGCACCTTGGTCTAGAGAACAAAGAGTTGGGCTTGTGACTGTGTCACTTCGCCCCTCTTTCTCTAGATCATCTTGCGGCGGGTGTGCATCCTCCGCTCCCTTACAACCTAGACGTCCACAAATTTAATCGTTTGGTTTACTAAAGACTTGATGCTCTTTTTAAGTAGATATTCGGCCGAAGATGATATTTCTACCTCTTTCTGCATCTTTTATTTTCAAGATTTGAGTTTGCGCTCACTTTAGAAGAAAACACAATGCTCTCATCTACACTATCCACTCTCGCGGGCTAGTGAATGAAAGCCAGTCGCCGAAATGGCATCTGCGGCGACTGGCTTCATTGAAGATAGTGACGATTCTCTAGTAAACCAAAATCATATAGCACCTTGCCCAAAGGTTGTAGGGGAGCGACGAAAGCATCCAAGCCGCAGGATTACCTGTAGTAGTAAGGGTGATGTGACAAAGTCACATCACCCTCTTACTTATTCATTAGGCAAAGGTGCAGCCTGGTAGCTTTCCAAAGCTCACCGGAAGCCTGAGTGTCGGAAGTAACACTTTAGGTTCAAACCGTAGCGCAGCGAAAACAAAACCATTAAAAAAACCTTATATAGGAGCCATACCGCTAAGTTGCATGGCAAAGCTTGAATTCTTCGCACAAAAAAAGCGATCTCCGGAGAGACCGCTTCGATTGTTTAATTTATTCAGTAATGATTTCTTCGATTAAATTTGGTGCTTTAGTTGGTTCTTTAGAGAATTCAATATATTTGTAAAGAATGGCTAATACGTTATCAACATTCTCAGTATTTGCATGGATTGTTGCAAGTGACTCTCCATCTTTAACTGCGTCTCCCACTTTTTTATGGAGGACAATTCCGACTGCTAAATCAATTTCCGATTCTTTTGTTGCACGGCCTGCACCTAACAACATCGCAGCAGTACCTACTTCATCAGCTTCAATGAACGATACATATCCACTTTCTTTAGCTGGAACTTCAAACGTGAATTTAGCTTGTGGTAATAATTCCGGTGAATCTACAATTGCTGGATTTCCACCTTGGCCTTCAATGAAACCTTTTAAAATTTCAATCGCCGAACCATCTTCAATTACTTTAAGAAGCATTGCACGAGCTTCATCTAGATCCTTCGCTTTACCGCCAACAACGACCATTTGGCTTCCTAAAACTAAACAAAGCTCTGTTAAGTCAGCTGGACCTTTACCACGAAGTGTATCAATCGCTTCTTTGACTTCTAACGAGTTTCCAATCGCAAACCCTAAAGGTTGGCTCATATCAGAAATAATAGCCATTGTTTGGCGTCCTACGTTGTTGCCGATTTGAACCATTGCTCGCGCAAGTGAACGTGCATCTTCAACTGTTTTCATGAATGCGCCTTCGCCCGTTTTTACATCTAATACAATGGCATCTGCACCTGCAGCGATTTTTTTACTCATAATTGAACTTGCGATTAACGGAATGCTATTGACCGTTCCCGTAACATCACGAAGTGCATAAAGTTTTTTATCAGCAGGCGTTAAATTTCCACTTTGTCCAATTACCGCTAACTTTAATTCATTTACTTGTTTTGTGAATTGTTCAGTCGTTAATTCCACGTGGAAACCTTCGATTGCTTCTAATTTATCAATTGTACCACCAGTATGTCCTAGACCGCGTCCACTCATTTTCGCAACAGGAACGCCGCAAGCTGCAACTAAAGGTCCAAGAACAAGTGTTGTTGTATCGCCAACACCACCAGTTGAATGTTTATCTACCTTGATTCCTTCGATACCGGATAAATCAATCTGATCGCCTGATTCAACCATTGCTAACGTTAAATCAGCACGTTCACGGTCTGTCATGTCTTGGAAATAGATAGCCATTAATAAAGCACTTACTTGATAATCAGGAATATTTCCGTTTGTGTATTGTTCGATGAAGAAGTTGATTTCTTCCGATGTTAGTTCTTCTCCATCACGCTTTTTTTCTATTAAATCGACCATTCTCATGAATGTTCACCTATCCTTTAATTTAAATGAGAAAGAAAACTACGGCCAAATTTCGGCATTGACACATTAAAGTTTTCTGCAATTGTTGCCCCTATATCAGCAAATGTTTCACCTAGTGGAAGCTCTTTACCTTCTGCAAAACGAGGCGAATAAACTAATAATGGTACATATTCACGCGTATGATCTGACCCTGGGAAAGTTGGATCATTTCCGTGATCAGCTGTAATGATTAATAAATCTTCATTGGTTAATGCATTTAAAACTTCAGGTAAACGAGCATCAAATGCCTCTAGAGCATTGCCGTATCCAATTGGATCACGTCGATGACCGAATAATGCGTCAAAATCCACAAGATTTAAGAAGCTAATTCCTTGGAAATCTTTCGTAACAACTTGTGATAACTTATCCATACCGTCCATATTGTCTACTGTACGTAAAGATTCAGTTACTCCTTCATTGTTAAAGATATCTGAGATTTTGCCGATTGCAATAACATCATAATTGCCGTCTTTTAATTCGTTCATTACAGTGCGTTCAAAAGGTTTTAACGCATAGTCATGACGATTTGTTGTGCGTTTGAAGGCTCCAGGTTGACCTTTAAATGGACGGGCAATTACACGTCCTACTAAAAATTCTGGATCTAATGTCAATTCACGTGCAATTTCACAGATTTTATATAATTCTTCTAATGGGATAATTTCTTCGTGAGCAGCAATTTGCAGGACAGGGTCCGCAGATGTATAAACGATGATTGCTCCCGTTTCCATATGCTCTTGACCTAACTCATCTAAAATTTCTGTACCACTTGCTGGTTTATTGCCAATTACTTTGCGTCCAGTTTTTTCTTCTAGCGTATTAATTAATTCATCCGGGAATCCATTTGGATACACTTTAAATGGCTGAGTAATATTCAGGCCCATAATTTCCCAGTGTCCCGTCATTGTATCTTTGCCTACAGATGCTTCTTGCATTTTCCCAAAATAGGATGAAGGTGCTTCTACAGGTTGTATGCCTTGGAACTTGCGAATATTTGAAAGTCCCATTTTCTCAAGGTTTGGCATGTTAAGACCATTCATTTTTTCTGCAATATGACCTAATGTATCAGAACCTTCGTCTCCGAAAGCTTTGGCATCTGAAGCTTCGCCAATACCTACTGAATCCATCACGACTATGTGAATACGTTTAAATGATTTGTTTGACATACATATCCTCCTTCAACTTCTACCTGTATCTTATCAAATGTTTAGTGAAATTACACGTCAGACATCTGACATGTATATAAAAACTTATGCGCGTGGATGAAATTGTTTATACACATCTTTTAATCGTGTTTTACTGACATGCGTATAAATTTGGGTTGTAGAAATATCTGCATGCCCAAGCATTTCTTGTACAGCTCGCAAATCCGCCCCATTTTCTATTAAGTGGGTGGCAAATGAATGTCGCAATGTATGAGGCGTTATTTCATTTTGAATTCCCGCTTTCTTTGCATGTTCTTTCATTAGTTTCCAAACACCTTGTCTTGTTAAACCTTTTCCTCGTTGATTAACAAAAATAACATCAGTTCTATGGGTTGGCTTAATCAATTTTGGACGCCCTTCTTTTAAATATTCGGTGCAAGCAGCCAAAGCTGTCGATCCTAATGGAATGATTCTTTCTTTTCCACCTTTACCGAAACATCTTACAAATCCCATTGTTAAATGTAAATCATCCATGTTCAATGAAATACATTCACTAATTCTCATACCTGTTGCGTAAAGTATTTCTAACAATGCACGGTCTCTTAGTCCTTGAGGTTTTGCTATATTGGGTGAGGTTATCAGTTCCTCAACTTCTTCAATCGATAATATTTTCGGAAGGGTTCGATCCATTTGCGGCATTTCTAAATGGACAGTTGGATCAGTATTGGACACTCTCTCGCGTAAAAGAAATTGATGGAATGAGCGAATTGAAGAAATATGTCGCGCTAACGATCGTGACGAATTCCCTTTAGTTTTCAACAATTGTAAATGAGAAAGAATATGAATTCGTTCAACCTCATTCAATGTATTTATTTGTTGAACTTTTGATAAATCCTTTATGTACACTTGAAGATCTCTTTCATACGAAGTCAGCGTGTTCGAGGATAATTGTCGCTCAACTCTTAGGAAATGGAGATAATCTGCTACGGCGTCTTGCATTTCTTTCATATGAAAACCCTCCTTAGAAAAAAAGTTGTTGTATATACTGATACTGTTAAATGCAATTAAAAAAAGGATAGCAATCTGCTATCCTTTTGTTGGTTGTCTATGTTCAATCAGACGATTCATTTTCGTCATGTTTATCATGGCAGCGCCAACAGATTCCATGAAATGTTAAGCGGTGGTCTTTGATTTGAAAATTCCACCTTTTTTCAACTATTGTTTCTACATCCTCAAGCAAGTCTTCTTGGATTTCATCCACGGCTCCACATTCAATACATACGAGATGGTGATGGAAGTGTGCTGCTCCTTCTTGACGCAAATCGTAACGTGAAACACCGTCTCCAAAGTTAATTTTATCAACGACTTTTAGTTCTGTAAGCAGTTCAAGTGTTCGATATACTGTTGCAAGTCCAATATCAGGTGCTTTATTTTTAACAAGAAGATACACATCTTCTGCACTTAGATGATCTTCTTCGTTTTCAAGCAGCACTCTAACTGTCGCTTCACGTTGTGGCGTCAGTTTATAACTCGCACCATGAAGCTGCTTTTTTATCCGGTCAATACGGCTCTCCATGTGACGCCCCCCCAAACTTCTTTCATTATACCAAAAGGGACTTTCTCTTTACAAGATAGAGAAATTCACCACTTAATAATTATTATAATCTAGAAATCAATTATAAACCATGAATGTATGGGAGGACAAATAATTCAAGCCCAGTTAATACAATATAGACAAGGCTAAGCAAACCTATTCCTTTAAAACTGCGGTTTTTAACAAGATGCTGAGAGGATGGTGGTGGGACGAGCAAAAATCCAATTAGTAATAGTAAAGAGCAATAAAATAATTGGAATGGGAACCACCAAAGAGCATAAGCCCAAAATTCCGTGTCCTGTGCAATTAAATAGCCAGAAGATATTCCCCAAAAGACAGCTCTCATAGTCCCGATTAATAGAATCATATATTTCAGGATAAGATGTGTCGCAAACAAGAGAAAAAGCAATATAGTAACGAGTTGAGGGAGAATGGAATCAAATCCACTGGGAACAGAGTCGTTTAATAGCCTGGGGTCGAGCCATTTGATGACTTTTTCAACTTGATCATAAGGCATTTTCGAATACAACCACAATCCACCTGAGTATCCTATAACAAGCAAACCTAGTAAAAATAATAATGGGAATGACCGAGTCAACATTCGCCACCTACCTTTCATAGATTAACTTATGCGTGTCCCAGTATCATCCATTCATCTTTTTAGTAAATATTCTTTTGCCCATAAAACACTATAAGCTGTTTTTGCATCAAAAATTTGTCCGTTCTTCATCATTTCTTCAGCTTCTTCAACGGTTGCTTCAATAATTTCAACAAATTCATCTTCATCAAGTGCTGCTGGATTTTCAATTTTAGATAGGTCTTCTGCCACATAGATATGAATGATTTCATCTGCAAATCCCGGTGAAGTCGCAAATGATTGTATATAGGTTAATTTTTCACAAGAGTAGCCGGTTTCTTCTTCCAGTTCTCTTCTTGCTGTAGTAGCTGGTTCTTCACCAGGCTCTAATTTGCCAGCTGGAGTTTCGATAAGGGAGCGTTCAAGTGCTTTTCGGTATTGTTCAACAAAGACGATTTTTCCTTCTGCAGTAATTGGTATTATTGCCACTGCTCCAGGATGTTTGATTAATTCTCTTTTCGATGTTTTACCGTTCGGTAACGTCACATCATCTACTCTAAGGGAAATGACTTTCCCTTCATAAATAGGTGTAGAAGCAATAGATTTTTCTTCGTATTTTTTCATGTATACCACCCTTTCCATTTGTTTATTTTCACCCACAATTGTACCATGAATGAAATGAGGAGGCTGACAGATGAAAAAACGCGAACTAGGACAAAGCGGGCTATTTGTTTCAGAAATCGGGCTAGGATGTATGTCTCTTCCCACAAATAAGCAAGAAGCTAAAAAAATTATTGATACTGCTATCGACCTTGGAATTAGCTATTTTGATACAGCAGATTTATATGATAAGGGTGCAAATGAAGTAGTTGTCGGTCATGCCTTAAAAGACAAACGACAAGATATCTTCCTTGCCACCAAGGTAGGAAATAAGTGGAACGAGGATGGCTCCGGGTGGGTTTGGGATTCATCGAGAACTTATATTACAACCCAAGTAAAAGAAAGTTTAGTCCGACTACAAACTGATTATCTCGATTTGTACCAATTACATGGAGGAACAATGGAAGAWGATTTGGAAGAAGCAGTCGATGCTTTTGAATCGTTAAAAAAAGAAGGTCTAATCCGTTCTTATGGAATTTCCTCTATTCGTCCTAACGTAATTGATCGTTTCTTATCAACGAGCGAAGCATGCTCAGTCATGATGCAATATAGTATGTTAGACCGTAGACCAGAAGAGTGGTTCGATCTTATTGAGGGCAATGAAGCTTCAGTGGTAACGCGTGGTTCACTTGCTAAGGGTTTGCTTACCGCTGAAGCAATGAAACGTTTGGAACAATCTAAGGGATACGGCGACTATAGTAAAGAAGAGTTAATCAATACTGTATCAAAACTCGATCAAAACGTAGAAGATTTGACTAGTATGGCTCTAGCATTTGTTTTACAACATAAACAGGTATCAGCTATATTAGCCGGTGCTAGTTCACAAGATCAAATCAAAAGTACCATGAATGCATACCATCAATCTGTTTCTACTGAAAGTATAGAACAAGTAAAGGATTTACTTAGAAAAGACCAATACACAGGACATCGTATATAAGTGACGACTTCTCATGCTTAAGAATTAGGAGGTATTTGGTTAGTTGCGACAATAACGTTGAAAGTTGCGACATTCAATCCAAAAGTTGCGCCGATCACATTCAACGTTGCGACGATGTAGCGAAAAGTTGCGCCGATCACATTCAACGTTGCGACGATGTAGCGAAAAGTTGCGACAATCGTCATCAAGTCGGTCTCATTCTGCTTTCATATCTTCAATTTTTTTGCACACAAAAGCGTCAAAGGGGTTTTATACTCTTTGACGCTTTTTCGTTTAATACTTATTGCCCTTCATGTCATACTCATCTAGCAATTCGGCAAATGATTTATTCTTTTCTTTTTGTTTTCTGTCGAATTCAGCTTGTGCTTGACGTTCTTCTTCTTGATGACGCTCAACATCTTGTAACTGTCTTTTTGCTAATTTTAATTTTTCTACTACATCATTTTGAAGTTGGTCAGCTAACGTGTTCCCTTGCTCTCTTTCTTGGCGCTCAGGTTGTTTACGAGCGAGTTGTTTCTTTTTTGCCATCTCTAATCACCTTCTACCTATGCTCTTTTAACGATTGTAGCGACACCTTGTCCGCCACCAATACATAATGTTGCTAAACCTGTTTTTGCATCTTGCTTGGCCATTTCATGTAGAAGCGATACGAAAATACGCGCACCGCTAGCTCCTATTGGATGACCTAATGCAATAGCTCCACCGTTTACATTTAGTTTTTCATGATTGAAAGCAAGTTCACGGTCAACAGCAATCGATTGAGCTGCAAAAGCTTCATTTGCTTCTACTAAATCGATGTCTTCCATTGAAAGGCCTGATTTTGCAAAAACATTTTTAACAGCTTGCACAGGACCAATCCCCATCACTGATGGATCAACGCCTGCTGATGCATTTGCGACAATCGTTGCAAGTGGAGTTAAGCCTAATTCGTCCGCTTTTTCTCTCGACATGACAATAACAGCTGCTGCACCGTCGTTTATACCTGAGGCATTTCCTGCTGTTACGCTACCTTCTTTTTTGAAAGCTGGACGTAACTTACCTAATTTCTCAGCTGTTGTTCCACGTTTTGGGTATTCGTCAGTATCAAAAATAATCGGATCCCCTTTTCGCTGTGGAATTTCAACAGCAACAATTTCCTCTTTAAATTTACCTGCATCGATTGCTTGAACTGCGCGTTTTTGAGAACGAGCAGAGAATTCATCTTGTTGCTCACGAGAAATTTCGTAACGATCACATAAATTTTCTGCCGTTTGCCCCATATGATAATCATTAAATGCGCACCATAAACCGTCAGAAACCATACTATCCACTACTTTTTGATCGCCCATGCGGTATCCTTCACGTGCATTCTTTAATAAATAAGGTGCTTGACTCATATTTTCAAATCCACCTGCTACAACAATGTCAGCATCTCCAGCAAGGATAGCTTGTGTAGCTAAATGAACCGCTTTCAATCCAGATCCACACACTTTGTTAATTGTCATCGAAGGAATCGTTTCTGGAAGACCAGCAAAAATCGATGCTTGACGTGCAGGATTTTGACCCAGTCCTGCTTGTAAAACATTCCCCATAATTACTTCGCTTATTTGATTTGGTTCAAGACCTGCTTTTATTAATGCTTCTTTTATGACAAGCGCACCTAACTTAGTCGCAGGTACGTCTTTTAATGACCCTTGAAATGAACCTATTGCTGTACGAACAGCACTCACGACAACTACTTCTCTTGTTGACAATGTAACTCCCCCTAGTCCGATATGAAAATATATTTGCTAGCACCCCTATATCATCATTACAATAGAATGAAGGAGGGATGATATGTTTAGTTTACCAAACAATGTGACAATTATCGAGGTAGGTCCACGCGACGGCTTACAAAATGAAAAAAATGAGGTTTCAACCGAAAACAAGCTTGCGTTTATACATGCTCTACAAGCATCTGGAATTCAAGAAATGGAAATCACTTCTTTTGTTTCACCTAAATGGGTACCACAAATGTCCGATGCTGCTGATATTGTGGAACGGGTTCACAAGCAAGGCAGACAATTCGTATTGACACCCAACTCAAAAGGTATGGAACGAGCATTACATGTTGGAGCAAAAAGTGTCGCAGTTTTTGTAGGGGTTAGTAATACTTTTAACATGAAAAACATTAATAAAACAACAGCACAAAGCATGGAAGAATTAAAACCGCTAATTATAAACCTAAAACAGCAAGGATACTTTGTCCGCGCTTGTATCTCTACTGCCTTTTATTGTCCTTATGAAGGAAAAATTGCAGTTGAAGACACGTTTTCCCTTTGTAAAGAGTTCGCAACTTGGGGTGTTGATGAACTCAGTGTGGCAGACACAATTGGCATGGCAAATCCACAAGAAAGTCATGCTTTGTTCTCACTATTAATTCGTGAAATTCCGACTGTTTTAATGACAGCCCATTTTCACGACACGAGAAAAATGGGATTAGCGAATATTTATGCAGCCTTACTTGCGGGTGTTTCGCGCTTCGATACATCTGCTGGCGGACTGGGCGGATGTCCTTTTGCTCCCGGAGCAACAGGTAATGTATCAACTGAAGATGTTGTGAATATGCTACATACAATGGGAGTTCAAACAGGAATTGATGAGAACTTATTATGTAAAGCGGTAGCTATTATCGCTCCATTCGTATCAAGACCGATTGATACGGGCATGTTTAGGTTATATCAAATACAACAACAGGCATAGGAGGAATCCCCTTGAAGCGCCGCATTCTCTGGATCACCAGTATTCTTTCGAGTATTATGACCGCAGGAGCGGCGATTTTTGGTTTCATGTTAACAAGCCGCTTGATGTATATGAAGAAAAAAGACGATGCATTTATTTTAGATCGAGAAATTACTGCGAAGAGATTTGATGAGGCATGGTTTAATACTGTTCAAAAAACCGAAAAATGGATTGATAGCCCAAATGGATATCCAGTGAAAGCTATATTTTTAGAGCCACTAAACACTAATAACTTTGTTGTGATTTGTCACGGAGTTACTGAAAACAAAATAAATTCAGTGAAATACGCAAGGCTGTTTGAACGCTTAGGTTTTAATTCAGTTGTATACGATCACAGACGACACGGTGATTCTGGTGGGAAAACGACCAGTTTTGGCCATTACGAAAAAAAGGATTTGCAAGCAGTTGTAAAGGCARTAAATGAGTATGCTGGTGAAGAGGCTATTATCGGAATTCATGGTGAGTCCATGGGAGCAGCAACCACAATTTTGTATGCTGGTACACTTGAAGACCATGCTCACTTTTATATCGCTGATTGCGCTTTTTCCGACTTTACTGATCAACTCATGTATTTAATGAAAAAAGAAACTCCACTTCGAACCATTTATGCTCTAAAATTAGCCGATGTATTTTTACGTGTACGCGATGGTTATTCCATGAAACTCGTGTCTCCAAGAGAAGCTGTTACACATATCGAGAAACCGGTCTTATTTATTCACAGCTTACTTGATGATTTTATTTTACCGGAAATGACTAAAGAACTTTATGAATTAAAACAAGGTCCTAAACAAATGAAACTCTTTGAAATAGGAGCTCATGCACAATCTTTTAATCAGAATGCAGAAGAATATGAAAAAACGGTCGCAGAATTTTTACACACCTATCAACTTTTGCCCAAATAAAAAATAGCACTCAAGCGAGTGCTATTTTTATTTTTGTGCTTTATTCATTTGGTTCATCATTTGTTTTACTTGTTTTTCAGACGGTTTACGTCCCATTTGAGCCATCATCATGCGAAGCATTTGTTCGTTAATTGGTGGGTTTTCTTTTAAGTACTTCATCATATATTGACGGGCAGCAAAGAAACCAATTGCAGCTCCAGCTAGTAATGCTAAGACAATAAATAAAATCCAAAGACCAGTTGACATAGTAGTTTTCCTCCTTCGTGGTGTTTATCTTGAGTTTTTATCTCCAAGAAGGATTATACAACAAAACCTTTGACCTTGCTAGACGAAGTCTAGAATTTCTGTAAATGAATGAATCGACCCTATCTTAATAGGCTTCAACCAGCCAAATGAAGCCTCTTCTTGTTGAAAGGCCATATAACAGTCACTTGAATCAGACAAGCCTGCAAATAGATCCAAATCTAGCATATGCGATCCTTTACACCATACATGTACACAATAGGGCTCGAATTTTATTCGAATAGATCCTTTTAATGGATGTTCCAGTACTAGTTTCTTTGGCTCTTGTACTTTATGTTCAAATAAGCGACTTAGTTTTTTTTCCAAAGTCTGCTTAACAAAGCCTTCATCAATTTTCTCACATACATAGGTCATTTCATTATTATCATTATCACTTTGTGTTCGATCTCTTCCAAGTATTTCTTGCAACATTTTTTCACGGCCCAAAACGAAAGGTTGGTATTCTTTTTTTATATGAAAAATTTTGTATGTACGCATTTGATATACCCCCACTTTTTTATTTAAGTATAAAGCGGCCATGTCGCTAAGGTTGTCGAACTGCGAATTTTCCCTATCACTATTATTGACGAAAAAAAACAAGTAGTGCCGAATACGCACTACTTGTTTTTAATAGTTATTTATTTAATAAAGATTTCACGCGTGCTACTACGTTTTCTTGTGAGAAACCAAACTCTTTCATAACAATCTCCCCGGGTGCACTTGCTCCAAATCGGTCGATTCCTAAAATACTACCTTCATCTCCTGTGTAACGCTCCCAACCGAATGAAACACCCATTTCGATTGCTAAACGTTTTTTCACTGTTTTAGGTAATACGCTATTTTTATATTCAGCATCTTGTTTTTCAAAACGATCCCAAGAAGGCATAGAGATTACTGCAACATCAATTCCTTCTTCAGCTAATGCATGTTGTGCATCTACAGCAAGAGAAACTTCAGAACCTGTTGCTAACAATAATACATCTGCTTGTTCTTTGTTCGCAGGAGATACCACATAAGCTCCTCTAGCAACACCCTCAGCTGCAAGCTCTGCAGAGTGCTCAAGAACAGGCAAGTTTTGTCTTGATAATATTAATGCGGTTGGAATAGATTTAGATGATACAGCCAACTTCCAAGCTTCTGCCGATTCGTTAGCATCCGCAGGACGGATAACTGATAAGTTCGGCATCGCTCGTAATGAAGCTAATTGTTCAACAGGTTCATGTGTTGGACCATCTTCACCAACAGCAATGCTGTCATGTGTAAATACATATGTTACAGGAAGTCCCATTAATGCCGATAGACGAACAGCTGGTCTTACATAGTCGCTGAATACAAAGAATGTTCCACCGAACACATGTAAACCACCATGAAGTGCCATCCCGTTTAAGGCAGCACCCATTGCAAATTCACGAACACCGAACCAAATGTTACGGCCTTCATAAGAGTCGCTAGAGAAATCACCAGTACCTTTAATAGTCGTTTTATTCGAACCAGCAAGATCGGCGCTTCCTCCAAAGAATGATGGTACAGTTTTAGCGATGGCATTCAACACTTCTCCTGATGATGCACGAGTTGCAAGTGACTTCCCAGCCTCGTAAACAGGAATTTCCGCATCATAATTTTCAGGAAGTTGTCCTTTTATTGCTAGTTCTAATTGTTCTGCAAGTTCAGGATACTCAGCTTTGTATGAGCTAAATAGTTCATTCCAAGATGCTTCATTAGCTMCACCAAGTTGCTCTGCAGCTTTTTTGAACTCGGCATATACTTCTTCAGGTACATGGAAATCTTCTTCGAATGTCCAATTGTAACTTTCTTTTGTTAATAATGCCTCATCCTTACCTAACGGCATACCATGAGCATCAGATTTTCCAGATCTATTTGGAGATCCAAATCCAATAACAGTTTTAACTTCGATCAGTGTAGGTTGACCTTTATGATTTTTAGCTGATTCAATTGCATTTGTTAGATCTTCAAGCGAATTTCCATCTGCTACATGTAGATAGTTCCAACCGTAAGATTCAAAACGTTTTTGAATTTTTTCTGAGAAGGATTTATTTAAATCTCCATCTAGAGAAATGTCATTGCTATCGTAAAGAACAATTAATTTATCCAATTGCAAATGTCCTGCAAGAGAAATAGCTTCTGCTGCGACACCTTCCATTAAATCTCCATCACCACATAATGCATATGTGTAATGATCAACTACCTCATGGTTTGGTTTATTATAGACTGCTGCAAGATGACGCTCAGCCATAGCCATACCAACTGACATCCCGATTCCTTGTCCAAGTGGACCCGTGGTAGCCTCGACACCTGATGTATGACCAAACTCAGGGTGACCTGGCGTTTTAGAACCCCATTGGCGGAAGTTTTTAATCTCTTCCATTGGTAAATCATATCCACCTAAGTGCAATAAGCTATAAAGTAACATTGAACCGTGGCCAGCTGAAAGAACAAAACGGTCACGATTGAACCAAGTTGGATTTGCTGGATTATGACTTAAATGTTTCGTCCATAATGAGTACGCCATAGGAGCTGCACCCATTGGTAAACCTGGATGACCTGAATTTGATTTTTCAATTGCATCGATTGATAATGTGCGGATGGTACTAATAGCTAACTGATCTACGTGTTGAGACATATATAACTTCCTCTCTGAAACAAAAGTTTTCTTCTCCATTTAGTGTAGTCAACTTTTGGCCAACTGACAATGGTTTGCGAAATGTTGATTTAATTCAGAAATTTCTTTTCTTTTATGGCTTTTATTTTATCGGGTGTAACATCATTGCCTTCTGGGTCCAAAACTTTCACATTTTCTATGGTGTCTTTCATTGAAGAACGAAACGTTTCTAAATATTCTTTACGTAAAGACGTTTGCTCTTTAGCTTCTTCTATTGTTAGACCAATTGACTTGGATTTTTTTGACAACTCGTTAATTCGAGTTATTTTTTCTGGAGATAACATAAATTTCACACCCTTCTTCTAATAACCTTATTAAAAGGTATGCAAAAAAGACTCAGAGCGCAAGTATTTAGCCTCAAAGTCTTTCTTTATATTCTATATACCTACGATGAACTGTGGCTTTACTCACAGGAAAACCAAATCCTCTTAAAGTTGAGGCGATTTCTGCATATGTTAGTCCATTATTTCGTAATTTCACGATTTCATCAATAGGAATTTCTTTTCTTTCTCTGCCTTCAGGATTACCTTGATCCTTAAGATTTTTTTCTGGTTTAAAGCCGTGTTCCACAGCTCTTCTCATCCCTCTGCGTATTTTGGCATTATGCAATTTACGTTGATACTCTTCTACAAGGGCTAAAATTTCGAGCATCATCGTATCCATTTCATTTAATCGAATAGACCCACCATCATTTAAAGAAATTACTTCTACTTCTTGTTTTTTCAACATATGTAAGATTGCCATACGTGAATTTCCTCTGCCGAGTCGAGTTTCATCTTGTATAAAAACATTTGTTATTGAATGAATTTTTATATAATCAAGCATATCCAGTAACCCTTCTCGTTCAACAGAATACCCACTATGCTGATCAAGAAAAACATCTCTTACAAAGTATTTTTGATCCAGTGCAAACTTTCGTAACTCTTCTTCTTGTCGAGTTAAAGAAGTCTCTTGTGCTTCTTTATCAGTACTTACACGACAATAAAGAACAGCTTCATTAGAATTTGCCATTATTCTGAGTCTCCAGCATATTCTACTCCTTGGTCAGGGGCATACTGATCAAGAGAAGTTGGAATTACAAGTGAGTCTCCTGCATGAATCATTTGAGTATTTAAATTGTTTACTAACATTACTTCTGAAATCCAATCTTGCTTTGGTGTATTTCCTCTATATTTATCAGACAACGTCCAAAGTGTATCTCCATCTTTTATAAAAATTTCATTGTGAGATTCTTCCTGCTCATCAGCAGTAAGCACAAAAAATAATGTACAACTAAGGATTACACCTAATAATAATGAAATAAATGGATTGTTTTTGAACCAATTCATTTTAATTCCCCCTCTAATAGAATGTGTGTTCGCAACTTATATTTTCACTATAAACCGAACACATGTTTCTTGTCAACAATAATTAGAACCTATGTTTGCATTTTAATATTCGAATTGATATACTAAACGTAGTTAGTAAGAGAAAAACCATTAGGTGAAGAGGTGAACTAGTTGAAAAAAGTATCGAAACGACAAGAAGATATAATGGCTTTTATAAAAGATGAAGTTCGAAAAAAAGGATATCCACCATCCGTGAGAGAAATTGGAGAAGCGGTAGGACTTGCTTCTAGTTCTACAGTTCATGGTCACTTAGCTAGATTAGAAAGCAAGGGGTTAATTAGACGGGATCCTACTAAACCACGTGCGATTGAAATTTTAGAGTTTGATAACTTGGTTGAATTTCGTCCGAACGTAGTGAATGTACCTTTAATCGGGAAAGTTACAGCGGGATTACCCATAACAGCCATTGAAAATATAGAAGAATTCTTTCCACTACCTGAAACGTTTGGAACTAATGAAGACAACTTGTTTATGCTTGAAATAATGGGAGATAGTATGATTGAAGCCGGGATATTAAACGGTGACTATGTTGTTGTTAAACAGCAACAAACCGCTAATAACGGAGAAATCGTCGTTGCTATGACTGAAGATGACGAAGCGACAGTTAAACGCTTCTTTAAAGAAGAATCTTACTTCCGTCTTCAACCAGAAAATTCATMTATGGAGCCAATTATCGTTGAGAAAGTTTCGATACTAGGAAAAGTAGTTGGCGTTTACCGTCACATCCATTAAGTAACTAGAAAGCCCTTACACATTGTGTAAGGGACTTTTTTAAAAATTTTTGCTAGATATTAATTCAGTACTTTACCAGAATTCAATAGTATGCTATACTGATTTTGAGCCGATATCACGCCGACTGACATTTTCATCTTCAGTCGGCCTTTTTGTATACTTTTTTATACGATTCTATCTTCACTCTGTCTAATTTGATTTATTTTAACCCTTTATCTTTTAAATACTGCGTATTGCGTCGAGCTTTAAAGCGCACATCATTATTTTTCCACCATGCCCACAGAGAAGCTAAGAACGTTATGAGTGCTGTTGCTGCAACTTCAGAATCTCCATCACTGAATGGTAATGGACTATATCCTTTCATGACCAAATACTGATTAATCCAAGCTAAAAAAAGAACGACCGTCCGAATTATCATCAACTTGTTAAAAGGTGCTTGATTATTCGTTTCGCTCACTTTGATACCTCCTTTTTAATCTGGTGTTACCTCATCTTATGTATAAGTGATATGAACTAGTATTTAATCCGGGATTAATTTTTAATATTTAACGACACTCTTCCTCCACTATGCAGAATAAGCATTTAGCTGATAACAACGATAAGGTTTTAGGTCCACTTCAGACGCGTCCTCTGCTTTACGTTGGTCTACAGAAAAAAGATTAGTCTTACTCAAAAAGGTTTCCAGTCCGCTTCGGATGCGACATTTGCTGCACATTTGTTCTATAGAATAAAGAGTTGGTCTTGTGACTGTGTCACTC
>NZ_JBFUKT010000030.1:0-26228 GCF_056400705.1 Paenisporosarcina sp. P5_A11 | reverse complement strand
TCCTGAGCCAGGATCAAACTCTCCATAATGGTGAGTCGATTAGCTCGACTTTGTTGCTGGCGTCAAAAATTTGACGTTTATAATGAACGGTTAAGTTCAAGTTTGTTTTCGATACCGACAGGTGTCGGCGGAAGAAAACGTTTTAGCTTCCAACACCGAAGTGTCTTCCGCTTTATTAGTTGACGTTTTGCTGTTCAGTTTTCAAGGTTCATTAGGTAAATATTATGGAGCGGGTGAAGAGAATCGAACTCTCATCATCAGCTTGGAAGGCTGAGGTTTTACCACTAAACTACACCCGCGTTATTAATATATGGAAATTAAGGTATTTTGGCGCGCCCGGCAGGAGTCGAACCCACAACCTTCTGATCCGTAGTCAGACGCTCTATCCAATTGAGCTACGGGCGCTAGATGCTTGGTGCGGCCGAGAAGAGTCGAACTTCCACGGGATTTCYCCCACTAGGCCCTCAACCTAGCGCGTCTGCCATTCCGCCACGACCGCTTGATGTTTTAACGACATTTATTAGTATAACACGTTAAATCAAGAAGTCAAGTATTAAAATGATGAGCCATGTAGGATTCGAACCTACGACCCTCTGATTAAAAGTCAGATGCTCTACCAACTGAGCTAATGGCTCGCAAACTTAAGAAAAAATGGCTGGGGAACCTGGATTCGAACCAGGGCGTGACGGAATCAAAATCCGTTGCCTTACCGCTTGGCTATACCCCAAAAAAAATGGCGGTCCCGACGGGAATCGAACCCGCGATCTCCTGCGTGACAGGCAGGCATGTTAACCGCTACACCACGGAACCGTTTGGTTGCGGGGGYAGGATTTGAACCTGCGACCTTTGGGTTATGAGCCCAACGAGCTACCGTGCTGCTCCACCCCGCGTCAATATTATATTATAAACACTATGATACAACGCTTATGTCATTGTGGACATCTGCATCGGCTTCGCCTGCTTCGATGTTAATCGCCATCTTTGTTTGGCGATTTGCTCCACCCTCGCGACTTCTTTATAGGAAGTTGGATTTCTGTGTCACCCTCGCGATTTCTTTAATGGAAGCAAGTTCTACTTCACTGTCGCGATTTTGTTATTGTAAGTATAACATAGTTTTTAAAAAGTTGGTGACCCCTACGGGATTCGAACCCGTGTTACCGCCGTGAAAGGGCGGTGTCTTAACCGCTTGACCAAGGGGCCATGGCTCCGAAGGTAGGACTCGAACCTACGACCAATCGATTAACAGTCGATTGCTCTACCACTGAGCTACTTCGGAATAGCGTTATGTAACTATTCGACTTTTCCTATTATAGTGAGATAGTTATTCCTCGTCAACCACTTTTGACCAATTTTTTAAAAGAAATATTATTGAACTTTTTCCAACTGTCCTGAACACTTACCGCAACGGTATTTGAGAGTATTTAAACGAATTTTCCGTCTATATAGAAGACCACATGAAACACAACCATAGATATGTTGACTAACCTTGTTTCTTCTTTTGGCAGACCCTAAGTATGCACAAAATCTTGGAGATTTAGTCATCTTTAATAAATCTTTAAAATCTTTATCACGATGTTTGTACCCTTTTCCTTCTATATGTAAATGATAATGGCACAATTCGTGTCGAATTATACCTTCGAGTTCTTCAGTTCCATAAGTTTCTAAAGATTTGGGGTTGATTTGAATGTGATGTGTTTGGAGCATATATCGACCTCCTGTTGTTTTGAGACGACTGTTGAAATATGCTTCATGCATAAAAGGCTTATTAAAGATGGTGTCTGAGATTCTCTTTACGAGATGTTGAAGTTCTTCGTTTGTCATACTATCCACCCTTTAATAGTTTAAAACCCGCCTATCAATTTTTAATAGGCAGGTTTTATATTAATTTTGTTTTGCTGGCGCCAGCATCGTTAATGCAATTCGCCCTTTAGTCTTTTCAACTTGTTCAACCCAAACTGTTACGATGTCTCCTAATGCAACGACATCCAATGGGTGTTTAACGAATCCTTTTTTAAGTTTAGAAATGTGTACGAGACCATCTTGTTTGACGCCTATGTCTACAAATGCACCAAAATCGACGACGTTACGAACTGTTCCTTGTAGCTCCATGCCACTTGCCAAGTCCTCCAGTTGAAGAACATCTGTCTTAAGCAATGGTTGTGGGAACTGATCGCGCGGATCGCGAGTTGGTTTTTTCAAAGTATCTACAATGTCTTTTAAAGTGATTTCCCCAACGTTTAATCGTTCGTTTAACTCTTTCAAATTCAACTCATTTAAAGCGAGTTCTGCTTCTTTCGTTCCGATTTGTGCTTTTGTTAAGCCAGCAGTTTTCAATACTTCTTCTGCACTTTGATAACTTTCTGGGTGAATACCAGTAGCATCAAAAGGATTTTTCGCTTCCGGAATTCGTAAAAACCCGATAGCTTGCTCATACGTCTTGGCGCCTAATCTTGGAATTTTCTTTAGTTGAGCACGTGAAGTGAATTTGCCGTTTTCATCTCTCATAATAATAACATTCTCAGCAACTGTCTTTGATAAGCCGGAAACATATTGCAGCAAGGATGCCGATGCTGTGTTGATGTTCACGCCTACTTGGTTAACAGCTGTTTCTACTATAAATGTTAAAGAATCATTAAGTTTCTTTTGAGAAACGTCGTGTTGATATTGACCGACTCCTACAGCTTTTGGTTCTATTTTTACTAACTCCGAAAGTGGATCTTGAAGTCTTCGAGCAATTGAAACTGCACTGCGTTGCTCAACTTGAAGATGTGGGAATTCCGCTCGAGCCGTATCCGAAGCTGAATACACGCTCGCTCCCGCTTCATTTACAATAACGTAAGCAATTTCGCGATCTGCTTCTTTCAGGCATTCCGCAATAAATTGTTCTGATTCACGAGATGCCGTCCCATTCCCAATTGCAATAATTGAAATAGGATATCGCTTTAATACGTCTAAAATCGTTTTCTTCGACCCTTGAACGTCAGCTTTAGGCGGATGCGGATAGATAACTGATACTTCTTGGAGCTTTCCAGTATCGTCTACAACTGCTAATTTACAACCTGTTCGATATGCCGGATCAAGACCTAATACGACTTTTCCTTTTAAAGGTTGTTGTAGTAATAGGTTACGCAAATTTTCAGAGAAAATATGAATGGCTTGTGTTTCGCCTTTCTCTGTAAGTTCTGTACGAATTTCACGCTCAACAGAAGGGGCAATTAGTCGCTTATACGAGTCTTCGATTGCTTCTGTTACTTGTGAAATGCTTGGTGACGAACTGTGTGTCGGAATCCACTCATCACGCATAATACTTAAAATCCGTTCAATCGGCGCATGTAAACTAACTTTCAAAATATCCTCTTTTTCTCCACGATTTAGCGCAAGAACCCGGTGAGGTACAATTTTCTTAACCGGTTCCGTATAGTCATAATACATTTCAAATACACTTTTCTCGTCATTACTTTGTTTTTTTACAGTTGATAGAATTGAGCCTTCAGCTCTTGTTAAGTTTCTAATCTTTTCACGAATCTTTGCATCATCTGCAAATTGTTCTGCCAAAATATCGCGAGCACCTTGCAACGCTTCTTCTATAGTAGAAACTACATTTTCTTCATTAATAAAATCTTGAGCTAATTCATCGAGTTGTGTATCCGAAAAACTAACTAATAAGGTTGCTAGAGGCTCTAGTCCTTTTTCTTTTGCTATTGTTGCTTTTGTTCTGCGTTTTAACTTGTATGGTCTATATAGATCTTCAAGACGTTGAAGAACAGTGGCTGCTTGAATGGCAGTGGATAATTCTTCAGTCAGCTTTCCTTGCTCATCAATTAAACGGAGAACTTCTTCTTTGCGCTGTTCAATCTGCTGTATGTAGCGATAACGATCTTCCACTGCTTTTATTTGCACTTCATCTAATGAGCCAGTTGCTTCTTTACGATAGCGCGCAATGAAAGGGACTGTATTTCCTTCTTCAAGTAAATCTATAACTTGTTGTGCTTGCGCGGGTCGCACATTTGTTTCTTTTGCAATTCTTTGCATCAATTGTTTTGTATCCATTCGACTCATCCTTTCTATACACATTTCTATTTTATCATTAGAAAATCACAACTTGCACCCACAACGGTGCACGTTGATGTTTTTCTTATACTGATTTCCAAAAACTCCTCCTGATTAATCAGTGCTAGAAAATCACAACTTGCACATACAACGGTGAAACTTGCCACCATTTCTGATGCAATCTTCAGACATTCTTTCTAAAAAACACAAAAAACCTACTCCTTTTTATTGGAGCAGGCTTCCTGCGATAAATGTAGCATCATCACCATGTTCAATGGTATGAATCAATGTTTGATGTAAATCGTATGCTCCTGAGCAATTTTGCATCGTTTGTTTCGGGTTTCCTAGCACGACACCGTCAGAGTGGAATAAAAATAAATCACCTGGTTTATAACCATAAGTCTGTGTCTTTATCTTTTGAGGTCTTCCTGATAAATAACCCATAACTGGTAGTGGATAAATCATTTTTTCGTCATCTGTACGCGTCATATAAAATTTAATATTTCCTACGCAACTATATTGGATTGTTTTGGCATTAAAATCCACTTTAACTATCGCCACTGCAGCACCACGTTTTTGAAACATTAGTTCATTACATCTCAATAGCAATTCATCAATTGTTTCATGGTGGTACTTAGCTAAAATCATGGGCATGATTTCAGATGACCGCCTTGCGATTGGGCCATTACCTAGACCGTCAGCAATTGCACACAAAAAGTAATCTCCATTCATATACGTAAAGTACGTATCTCCTGATTCATTATTTCCTTCTTTGGCCTCTTGATAGACGAATACTTCTAAAAAAGGGTGTCGAATAGAATCCATTAGGATATTCCACCAGCCGCTTGTATGGCATCTTGGAGCTTTTTAATAGCTTTACGTTGTAGACGAGAAACATGCATTTGAGAAATCTCAAGTTTATCGCCTGCTTCTTTTTGGCTTAATTGATCAATGTATGTAAATTGAATGACTTGTTTCTCACGTTCAGATAGAACACTTAATGCATTTGCTACTAACATTCGTTGATCAGTTTTCTCGAAACCATCGTCTTGTTGACCAATAACGTCAAATAACGTGATACTACTGCCGTCAGAATCTGATTCAAGGGAATGGTCCATTGATAAAGCTTGGTAGTTTCGTCCCATTTCCATTGCTTCTAAAACATCGTCTTCTTGAACTTCCAAGTATTCAGCAATTTCAATAACTTTAGGAGAACGTTGAAGTTCTGTTGTTAAAGTCTCGACAGCTGATTTAATACGTGGTCCTAATTCTTTAATACGACGAGGGACATGTACAGCCCATGTTTTATCACGCAAAAAGCGTTTGATTTCGCCAATAATCGTCGGAACTGCGAAGGCTTCAAACGTCCTGCCAAATTCGGGATCGTAGCGACGTATTGCACCAAGTAGACCTAACATACCAACTTGAACGATGTCTTCGTGATACGATTTCCCGTTTGAGTATTTACGTGATATTGATTCAACTAAACGTTGATAATTAAGCACTAAATTAGTTTGTGCCTCTTCATCTTCAGTTTCTTGATATACTTTGATCCATTCTAAAATCTGTTCCTTGGTTTGATGATTAGGAGGAGATAGTTTCGACATTCTCTTCCACCTGCTCTTCTCCGACATATTTTGTCATAAATACCGTTACACCTTCTTGGTGGTGGACTTTCACCTCATCCATTAATGTCTCGATTAAGTATAATCCGAGTCCACCTTCGCGTAAAAACTGTACTTCTTGGTTTTCATTGTAAGGGCCTACTTTAGCTTTCGTTTCTTCAAAGTTAAAACTCTTTCCATGGTCAGCTACCATGATTTCAATTTTGTCTGGGTAAAGTGCACAACCAATTACTACTTCGCCTTCGTCGACTTCAGAGTATGCGTGTTGCACTGCATTTGTAATCGCTTCTGAAGAAGCAATTTTTAAGTCTTCTATATCATCATAAGTAAATCCGATTCGACTTGCTAAACCCGAAATAGTCAAGCGAGCAACGCCTACATATTGAGGTTTTGCCGGAACTCGAATTTCTACGTAATCAAATGGTCTCATGATTAGTTTCCACCTTTATCATCTGTCTCAATGTCCATGATTTCTCCAAGACCTGTAATATCAAATAATCTTTTTAGGCGAGGAGATAATCCTGTAAGTTTAACATGACCGTTATTTGCATTAATGTTTTTGAAAAAAGCAACGATAACTCCAAGGCCAGTACTATCCATATATGATACATCCGACATATCTAATTCAGCTTGAAGGCCTTCTTTCCCCTGCACTGTCGCCAATTTTTCGCGTAAAACAGGTGCAGTAAAAGCATCAATTTCTCCACTAATAAAACCTTTTACCATATTTTCTTGTTCCTTAAACACAACTTGTACATTCATCTATAAACACCCCGTCATCTACTGTATCTTCTTCATACTCTGTGATTACCACAATTTCATCAATTTAAAACCTTTTAACTAGTTTTTTTAAAAATCACTAGTGTAAAGTCATCACGAAGCTCAAAATTTTGCATCTTCTCTAATTCTTTAAATACTGAATCCACAATCGTTTGGGCATTTTCATGACGTAACGAATGAATTAGTGAAGCAATAAATTCTTGTTCTATGAAGCCTTCATCGGTTCTACATTCGGTTACTCCATCTGTCATCATTACGACAAAGTCACCAATCTCCATTTTCACTTCATGTTGTTTATAAATAACGTTCGGAACAACACCTAACAATAATCCTTTTGCATGCAACTCAGAGAATTCGTCTTTTTTTGCATTAAAAAAAAGAGCAGGTTCATGACCTGCTGATGCATATGTAAAGATAGATTTTTCAACATTATAGCGTCCATAAAACATGGATATGAACATATCGTCGTCGACACTTTTTTCGACAATGCGATTGATGATATCTAATACTTTTTCCGGATCTGAAGTAGCATCTTGCAGACTATCCATCCCGTATTTAATCATGGACATGCAAAGTGCAGCTGGAATCCCTTTTCCGATAACATCCGCAACTGCAACCCCCGCATTAACAAGATTATCACTGAGGAAGTAAATATAATCGCCATTCATTTTCCTTGCAGGTACAGATACTAATCCAATTTCAAGACCACTCAATTCAGGGACAGTTGTTTTCAATAAAGTACGTTGAACATTTGCCGCTAAATCCATTTCAACCTTCATTTCTTCTTGTTGTTGAATCAGACTTTGATGTTCTGCATGAGCAAGTCCATACCGAATCATCATTTCAATTAACAAATCAAATGAATTCCATACATTCATTGGCAACTCAGGAAACATTTCTTCCAAGGCTGCCTTATGTATGCTAATTACATCTTCTGGGGCTATGTTTTTTTGTATCAATTGACGACTAAAGTTCTGCCCTGCATATAAGTTTTGCTCCGTTTGTCGCATTACATATTGTCTGAGTATTTCTTTATATTGCCGTCCAATTTCTTGAGGCATTTAATCTGACCTCCTATCGAATCCACTTAGTTGCTTTAATAACAGTTCCTTCGCCTAAAACTGTATCAATTTTAAAATCATCCATTAAACGTTTTACCCCAGGCATACCAGCACCTAAACCACCAGAAGTTGAGAATCCATCCTCCATTACTTTTCTAACATCGGATATTCCTGGTCCTTCATCTGATGCGATAATAATAATGCCATATGATCCGCCTTCTGATATACGTTCAATTTCGATTTTACCTTTTCCTGCATATAGGTAAATATTACGAGCAAGTTCACTAATTGCTGTTGTAATACGTGCTTGGTCAACCGTGCCAAAGCCAACTTCTTTTGCTTCATTACGACCAAGTTGCCTTGCCGCAACAATGTCCCACTCAGTTAAAATTTCTACAGAAGAGCGATAACCCATAATTATGCCTCCAATTCTCGTTGGAGTTTTTCAAGACCATTTTCTAAGTCTAAAGCTGTCATAACGTCTTCTAAACGAATACCTAATTCAATTAGTGTAATAGCTACTGCAGGTTGAATTCCCGTAATAACTACTTTTGCACCCATTAAACCCGACATACTTATTACGTCACCGAGAACTTTAGCAATAAATGAGTCAATAAAATCGATTGGCGTTAAATCAATTACAACACCACGTGCACTAGTTTCATGCATTTTAGTGAGTAAATCTTCTTGGAATTGAAGAGCAGTTTGATCATCTAGCTCCCATTGAATAGAAACAATAAGGCAATCTTTTAATTTCAAAATCGGAATACGTAAGTTCAATCTACTTCCACCTCCACGATTTTGCGGTTTGTCCAAGCTAAAGCTTGTTCAACTCCACGTTGTAATGTACTTGTTGTTGTGAAATCTTTTAAGTTAATACCTAAAGTAACAATTGTTTGTGCAATTTCCGGACGAATTCCGACAAGCATACACTTCGCTCCAACTAATCGAACTGCATCTGCTGCTTGGATGATGTGATGTGCCACCATAGTGTCAACAACCGGTACACCTGTAATATCTAATAGGACCACTTCGGCTCTGTGTTTTACTACACCGTCCAATAGGTTTTCCATAATTAATTTTGCACGTTCAGTGTCAATTGTTCCAACAAGTGGCATAACCGAAATTTTATCAAAAACAGGAATTAACGATGCTGATAGTTCTTGTAGTGCGATTTTTTGCAATTGTACTGTTCGTTCCCATGTTTTTGCGTACGTTTCAAGAATTCCATCGCGCATTGGTGTAGTCCAATTAGTGAAGACCATGACATATTCTTTCATGTTTGCATCTGTAATTGTTTCGTTTTTTTCTAACATTTCATAAACAATGTGAGCGAAGTGATTGATCGCTTTCATAACAAAACTAATTGACCAGCCAAAACGAACCACTTTATTAGTAAATTCTATTAAGCGATTTTCATAATTATTTTCACCTTCAAATAAATTAGAAATCATCAATTCCGCAAATTCACGACTTGTTTTATCAATGACCTCTTGAGACATCACTTGAAAAAATCGTTCCTCAGAATCTTCTTTCATCATTTCTTGCCATTTATTTAGTATTTCTTCGAGATTATCTTGAATGAATGTAGCCATATACTTATTCATATTCGATGGTGAGGCCTCCTAAACTAATTATATTTTATCTATCATTGTATCTGAAATCTCCCAACTACACACGTATTTTAATTCCTAACAAAAAACCACCGTACGGAAAATCCCGCACGGTGGTTTTTATTATGTATGACTAAAATTTCACAAGGCCAAGACTTATTTCAAGCRCCTCATCTACTTCTTCCATCAGAACATCATCTAGCTGAGTTATTTTATCTGTCAGCCGCGATTTATCAATCGTACGCAATTGTTCAAGCAAAATAACGGAATCCCGTTCAAATCCATACTTTTTAGCATCGATTTCTACATGCGTTGGTAATTTTGCTTTTTGAATTTGCGCAGTGATTGCCGCAATGATGACTGTTGGGCTGAAACGATTTCCGATATCGTTTTGAATCACCAGAACGGGTCTAGTACCACCTTGTTCAGACCCGACTACTGGCGATAAGTCAGCAAAAAAAACGTCACCACGTTTTACGTTCAAGATTTCATCCTCCGCTTACGAGACGCTCCACAGTATGCTCCGCTTCATATTCTAAATGTAAACACTCGCTTGCAATGGACAAGTTAATATGCGACATTTCTACGTAGCCTTTAATCATCGCTTCTCGTATAAGATTTGGTTGAACCTGTTTAATAAGTTTTTTTGTCGAAAAATAAACAAACTCTTCTGGTCCAGCAAGTTGTTGCACTTTCTGTCTATCAAGATCGCTCACAAATTGTCTTGGAAGTTTCACAATAACTTCCTTTGATTCTCTCTTTTCATTCACAGTCAACACCTCCGACAAACCCGTCCCTCTTTTCAATACATTTCTATCTTACCATTCTATACATACAATGAGAAGACAAAGAAGGAAAATATCTGACAATATTTTTAGAATAGTCGGTATTTGTCGAATACTATGATGTGTATATCCTTGGTACTCGATTAGTTAGTACACAAGGAATTTCGTAGGAAATTGTTTGTATTTTTTGCGCCCATTCTTCAATGGTAATTTGTTCAGATCCTTGTCTTCCAATTAACACGACAGGCTCGCCAATAGGAACCTGTCCATTTAAACGAACCATACATTGATCCATACAGATTCGACCAATGATTGGCATCCTCTTGCCTTGAATTAATACTGCTTGACCACTCAGTTTCCGTAGCATTCCATCTGCATAACCTATTGGTAGAGTAGCAATCCACTCGTCGTTTTCTGCCGTGTAGGTAGCTCCGTAACTAATCGTTGTGCCTGCTGTTACTTTTTTCACGAAGACAACTTCTGTGTGCAAAGTCATGGCTTGGCCAAGTGGAAAAGGCAGTTCGTTACTAACATGGGCAGATGGTGATAATCCATACATTGAAATTCCGAAGCGCACTGCATCAAATAAAGAATCTTTTTGCATGAGTGCAGCTGCACTATTTGCAGTATGAATGCACCTCGGTCTTTCTGGAAAGTGTTTTAAAACAGTTTTAAACTTAGTCAATTGGCTTGTGAATTGTTCAGTATTCTCTTCATCCGCAGTTGCAAAGTGCGTGAAAACACCATCAATCAGTACATCAGATCGCTGATGAATGGTTTGAATAAGACATCTTAATTCTGATTCCGTTGTAACGCCTAACCTTCCCATGCCGGTATCGATTTTAATATGAACATTCAGCTTTTTGGGTAAGGTCGGAATGTGAAGAAACCAATCTTGTTGAAACACAGTAACTGTAATATCATGTTCACTTGCTATGACAGCAAAAGTAGGAGGAGATGCACCCAACACGAGAATGGGCGATTCGATGCCAAGTACTCGCAATCGAATCGCTTCATCTGGCGTGGCAACGGCAAGCATACTTGCTCCAACTTGTAATGCAGCTTTCGACACTTCAAAATCACCATGTCCGTATCCATTTGCTTTCACTACAGCAATTACTTGAATGGATTCATTCATATGTTTCTTCAAATTAAGTATGTTCATTTTTATCTCATTCAAATCAATTTTTGCAAAGGTTGGTCGATAAAAATTAGTAGGCTGCATCTTCATTCCTCATTTAGGGTTCGATAGTTAGTGTGGTAGGTTTATTTTAAATCTGACGCTGTCATTGAAGAAGCAACAGTCATCATTTCTTCACGTGACATTGTATCTGAGGCTAAGAAGAATTGAATGCCTTCTTGTTCCCAAGAGATAGATTGATCTGTGATTGCACCAATCGCAAAACCTAAATCGGCTGGGTCACCAGGTGCAAAGACAGGAACTAAATCCACAGATTTCTTCGTGATTGGTGATTGGATAATCGTGAACTCTTTCTCTCCACCATAAGTTAAAATGACACGTTCTTGCTTATCATCTTTTATTACTTTTTCTTCAAGCATATCTACGCCTTCCCACTGTAGAGCAGGATAGTGTGTTTGAAATACTGGTAACTCAACATCGGTACTAGCTGTTTCGTTTTCAGTCGTTTTTTCCGTTGGCATATCCGCTTTGTAATCAGCAGCACTTCTAGAAGTGCCTAAGGTAATCTTATCAAATGTGATAAGAATTTGTTGTTCTTTTTGATCATTTAGGATTGAAACTTTTGTTGGTAGTAACGTTTTCTTACTGATATAAATTTGTTGTGTTGGTAACATTTTTTGATGACTGTTTCTTGTTTTCGTTTCAAAGATATACGAATTCTTGTTTTCAGTCATAACGGATTCTTTATCAGCTTTAATATCTTTTGCAAGAGAACCAATTAAGTAGGCTTGGCTATTTTTTTCCGGCCAATCACTCTGGAATTTATACGTTTTCCCTAGTGTTGGGGTGATAACAAATACACCTTCTTTATTTCTCACAATAGTTTGTGATACATCTTCACCAGTTTGACTAACTTTCACACGATAAAACTCAGGTTTAGTATGCCACACATTCACTTCATAAAGACGTGGTTCTGACCCAGTACTGATCTCCATCTTCGCGTCTAACTCATAACCTTTTGTTTCAACCCACTTACTACTCAACTTCTTTAATACATCTTCTTTTGACTCAGCACCACAAGCCGACAAGAAAACCACTAACAGTATTACTAATCCTGCAAATAAACGGTTACGCAATAAATTCACCCTTTCTCATATCGATCCGTTAAAACATCTTATGAAAGAGGGACAGGGATTATTCAACCAATATTACTTGTGCTGCGGCGAATTGTTTTGTATGCGTGATACTTATATGACCTTTCACTTCTATTCCTTTAAAAAACAACATTGGTTTTCCAACTTCATTTGGCAACACTTCTATATCGTGAAAGCTACAACTCTTGCCAATCCCTGTCCCAAGCGCTTTTGCAAATGCTTCTTTCGCAGCAAAACGGCCAGCCAAGAATTCTAGTTGTCGCATCTCAGATAATTTTTCAAACCGCTTTATTTCCTGAGTAGTTAAAATGCGTTCTTTAAATTTAGAAGAGCGATCGTGTGCTACGGTAATTCGTTCAATCTCTGTCACATCTAAACCAATTCCTTTAATCATGAAACCCTTCCCCTTTCAACTCATTGCTATTTAGCGGTATAATATACTCATACAAATTCGAGGTGAATACATGTTTAGTCGTACAGAAAATTTTCAACAATACATTAAGTTCTACCCAGTTGTTTCTACCATTATTGCACTCAATGTCATAATCCATGTATTATCTATGGTTCCAGTTCTGGGTGATTTAATATTTAACTATGGTGCGGGGGCTAATTTCTTAATCTCCGATGGACAATGGTGGCGCTTTATTACTCCTATGTTTTTACATTCTGGTTTTTTACATTTGCTCTTTAATATGTTTTCATTGTATTTGTTTGGACCTGAACTTGAAAAACTTGCGGGCAAATTGCGGTTCTTGAACATTTATTTTATGGCTGGATTATTTGGCACTGTCGCCACTTTTCTTTTACAGGATGCTTCGTATGTACATGTTGGTGCTAGTGGTGCTATCTATGGAATACTTGGAGCATTTGGTGCACTTGTTTATTATGCAAGAAATACTTTACCCCAACTTAGACAAATCATTTTACCGATTATCGTTATCAGTATCATAATGACGTTCTTAACACCAAACATCAATGCAACTGCTCATTTAACTGGTTTGGCTGTTGGTTTCTTAATCGGCTTAAGTTACTTTCACCCTAAACGCATAATCGGTTGGAAAAAAAGAAAAAGATAGGACAGCCTTTATTGCGGCTGTCCTTTTTCTATGACTGCATGACCAGATGGTTCGTACCAAGTCAAGACTTCATCAATATCTTCTATTTGTAAGTGTTCTACTCGTGCTGTAGCTCCTTGCATCCCCGATTTAATCGTGGTTTCAATAGAGGCAAGAGCTTTTCTTTTTTGAAAAGGACTTTGTCTCATTTCAAGAGATTGCATCCGCTTTTTTTCGATAAAGAATGTGTATTTACTTATACTTCTGTACCTTAATGACAATTGATTTCGAGTGAGTGAAAGTCCTGCTGATCGGTGTTGCCATAGACCAAGTAACAAAAATATCGGTAGCAGAAGCAGCGACAATAAGCCATATGGATAGTAAAAATAACTAATTCCGACTATAACGGGTATTGTCCAAATAAAGTCGAGTCGATAATAAAATGGTTTAGCCCGTTTTGGAGACGTCGTCCATTCAGGTTCAAAGTCGAAATCACTAAACAACTGATTTAGTGGTTGCTTGATTTTGCTCTTCTTTACAAGAGGAAACAAGCGAATTTTTTTATCTTGCGCATCTATAGACCCTCCAGCACTTTCGACGATTACAGTACAATATCCAAATAGTTGACGTAAAGGATTCTCAATAATACGAACACCTTGAACACGACCAATCGGTATAGTGACTTTTTTCTTCTCCAATAACCCGCGAGTCAGTACAATCTGGTCATCTTCTTGAGTAATTGTAAACTGATAATAATTAAGTGTAGTAAGAATCACAGAAATAATCCAAGAGAATACTAGGAATGCAAAAATACTAATAGCAATAATAAAGAATCCAAACTTTAGAAAGACAATTACTTCATCATAAATTAAGCCATACGGAATAATATCGGAGAATTGCGTCATAAATACAGCAAGACCTGAAAACACAACTCCAATCCCTCCAGAAGTAGCTGCGAGGATAAGGATATCCTTCATATTCATTTTAAATATGGTGACACTATTACTTATTGGCTCTTCATCCAATTGGCTACTGTCTGTTGTTTCTTCCACTCCAACTGGCGTTTTGCTCAATTTACGTTTTTTTGCAAATGCTAGCTCCGTTTCAATTTGTTTCGCAGCTTCTTTTGTTATGGCTGTCAGTTCTGCCTCGGCTTCTGTGGTAGAACCTGAACCTGCTGTCTCAATCGTAACTTTCACAAGTTTAAATGGACGATGGAGTATGCTTTCTGTGTAATTTAAACTTTGGATACGTTCAAAAGGAATGTATCTCTTCCTCTTTACAAATAGTCCATACTCAATCCGCAATTCATCGTCTTCAAACCAATAAACAAACCGTTTCCATTTGATGATACCGCTTAATAATATGAATACTAATACCAATACCCCTATGATATAAGGAATATAACTAGTCCAATGCCCATCAGAAGGCGAACTTTCTTGAAATCCATTTACTACAAAAATAACAACAAAAGGAAAGATAAGATCTTTTAATCCTTTCATGAAATTAACAACCGCAGAAATCGGATGAAGTTTATAACGATTTTTAGACATCATCTTCCGCCACCCTTGCAAGTGTCGATATACGCCTTCTTAGCTCATCGGCTTCATTCGTGATAAGAGCAGGTATCGTGTGGTTTGTTGCAGCAGTTGAAATTGTAATGGAAGCTAAATCGTATTTCCGTAAAATTGGACCTTGTTGTGTGTCAACATGCTGGACACGAACCATCGGCACGAGGACTCTTCTGACGATAAACAACCCATGTTGAAGTTCGATTTCCTGTTCCCGAACTTCATATCGCCACCTTAACCATCTTAATTTTGGAAATAGATAAACAAATATATATGTATATAGTAGTGGGACCAAAATACAAATAAATAGTACCCAAAGCGGACCTTCTAGCCACCAATTTAATACTCCAGCACCTATCGAAATTAATAATATAACGGTTGAATGAATTACTCCATATAACCGCCAAACTTTCAATCCTTTAGGTGATATTTGATTCATTGGCTCATTCCTCATCTGAACACCTACCTTCTCTTTATACATACGATTTTACAGTAAAGATGTTTCATTTTATATGGATATTTTTCCAACTGGAACATAAAGGCTGTTCATATCATTATTCTCCATGACAAAAAAATCACAGCCCAATTTGGACTGTGATTTTCGATAATTGTTTATTAGCTTTCKCGACGTGCTGATGAACGTGGACGTCCACCGCGGCTTGCAGAACCTTCACGTGAAGCGGATGAAGAAGAACTTCCATCACGGCTACCAGTGCTTGTACGACGAGCTCCGCTACGATCAGAACTACGACCCGAACCTGATGAAGAACGTCCTCCACTGCTACGGTTGTTGCCTTTATAGCCACCACCACTGCGTCCGCCACCCTCTTTACGAGATGGTAATGGGCGTTCTTCTGAGATTGATACTGGAGTATCACTTGGCTCACGAGTCATTGATTTTAATGCAGCTGCAATAACATCGATTGCTTCGTATTTCTCAAGTAATTCCGTTGCGAATGCACGGTAATCACCGATATTATTTTTGTCTACCATTTCTCCAAGTGACTCAACAGCTAAACGTTGTTGACCAATTAAAGCTTCATCAGAGCTTGGAGGACGAAGTGGAGACATACGTTTTTTCGTTGTTTCTTCAACGATACGTAGGTAACCCATTTCACGTGGAGTAACAAAAGTTACTGCCACACCACTTTTACCAGCACGGCCTGTACGACCAATACGGTGAACATAGCTTTCTGGATCTTGTGGAATGTCATAGTTATAAACGTGAGTAACGCCTGTAATATCAAGACCACGAGCAGCTACATCAGTAGCAACTAGGATGTCAATTTTGTTTTCTTTAAATTGTTTTAAAACAGACATACGTTTCGATTGGCTTAAATCACCGTGAATACCTTCAGCGATATAACCACGAATGCTTAGTGCATGTGCCAATTCATCAACGCGGCGTTTTGTACGACCAAAAATAATCGCAAGTTCCGGTTGGTGAACATTGATAACGCGTGATAGAATATCGAATTTTTCACGTTCATGTGACTTAACGTAGAATTGCTCGATGTTTTCTACTGTCATTTCTTTTGATTGAATTTTAACGATTTCTGGGTTTTTCATGAATTTCTCTGCAATTTTTTGGATCGGTTTAGGCATAGTTGCTGAGAATAACAACGTTTGACGTTCTGCCGGGCAGCTTTCCATAATTGTATTGATATCTTCAATGAAGCCCATGTTTAACATTTCATCCGCTTCATCTAAAATAAGCGTTTGAACGTTATCAAGTTTTAATGTACGACGGTTTATATGATCTAAAATACGACCAGGTGTACCAACGATAATATGTGGATTGTTTTTTAATGCACGGATTTGACGTCCGATTTCTTGTCCACCATATACAGATAAAATTTTCACACGTTTGTCTTGACCGATTCTGTAAATTTCTTCTGAAACTTGAATCGCTAATTCACGAGTTGGTGCGATAATTAGACCTTGAATAGTAGTGATTTTTGGGTCAATTTTTTCGATTAATGGAATACCAAACGCGGCTGTTTTACCAGTACCTGTTTGTGCTTGACCGATAATATCGCGGCCTTCCAAACCAAATTTGATTGTACCTTCTTGAATCGGTGTTGCTTCTTCAAAACCCATACGTTTTACGGATTTTAATGTTGATGCGCTAATATTTAATTCTGAAAAATTTGTCAAAATTTAATCTCCTTTTTGTTTACAATTGACAAATGGTTACACTTTCAGATGAAGTTGCGGCAAATTCGAGCCTATACGAGGAACGTTTCCGTTACTTAAAATTCTCTGTAGAGTTATCAGAGGGGACTTATATTTAAAGGAAAGCCCGGTTTTTTGCCGAGCGGTTCGATCAGTGGGGAGCATGTTTCAAAGCGTTTTGTAAAACGCGGTCTCTTGTGACTTGTTAGTAGCTCTTCGTCCTTTAGAACGTGGCTATTATGAAAGTTCACAGTTTTGATGTTTGAAACTAAACATCCTACCCTAAAAAATTGAACAAACCGTTATGTTCAAAAAAAAGACCTCTTCATCTTGCGAAGAGTCTTTACACAAAATGTATCCATTGCTCTAAATACCTTAACATGTTTAAAGACGATATGCAATTAATTAGCCACAGTCGTAATAATTAGTTTTCTCATTTCTTACCAAAAAATGAAGAACTTTCTCGAACCAATCATCGCAGTCTTCGCTATAACAAATGAGATGCTTACCACATTCAGACGTAATTAACTTTTTTTCAACAGACCCCAGACGTCCGTACAAATACTCGGCAGATGCAAAAGGTACAATGCCATCTTTTTGACCTTGTACGATACATACGGGAACGTTTATTGATTCGTAGTATGGCTCAACCATTTTCACGATACGTAAAAACTCAACCGCGGCTCGAATTGGCGTATGAGTCAATTTGTATTCGTATAAATGATAGATCGTATTGGTCGCAAGTTTTCTCTGTACCGCGTCAACCGTAATATCTTTAATATCTTCTAACAGTTGTCCCACGCTAATGAATTTCGCAGATGCACTAAGAAGAACTAAACGGTCGATCTTATAACGCATTGACAAGTACAAAGCAATTAAACCACCCATCGAAAAACCTACAACGACAACTCGATTCACTTGTTTTTGTAATAAGCGTAATGATTGCTCTGCTTCCATCATCCAATTTTCCGCCGTAAATTCATTCAGTGAAAGTGTGGGCCCGTGTCCAGGTAAAGTCGGGACTTTGACCAACCAATCTGTCTTTTCTTCTATATATTGCACAAATGGTTGCATTTCATACGGACCACCAGTGAATCCATGAATACATAATATTCCAGTTTTCACGTTCTTACACCTCCATCATTTACCGTATGGTTGACGGAATCCTGCCCGTAATTTATAAACTGCTTCAACAAGTGCAACTTGACAATTTACAGACGTTTTCCTCTTCACATCGCTTTGAGGTCTAAATCGAATAGCTGACCAATCAACATCCAGAGCAATTGAAGCGATTCCGACAATTCCTTTAGATTGAAGTTCTCCCAACCTTTATCGCGGTTAAGATCTTTGAAAAGTTTAGAAGATTTTTTCGGATAAGCCACCCAAATCATTGCGTCGCGTTGTGTTCGCAAATGATCAACCGATGTGGCAAATAAAAGCCCAAAAGAATACAAACCCTCTGTAGGCGTGTATCCATTTCGGCATTGACATAATTCGCTGAAGGAGATTCCATTACTAAAAATCACTCTTCATTCGGTATTTTTAGTTTCTATTTATTGTCTAAAATCATACGAAATCCTTACCTTTTTTATTAATCAATGACGTTTTCAAGTGCCATACCACGAGAACCTTTTACTAAGATGATTGAATTTGAAGAAGTACTTGATTTTAATGTGTTGCGAATCGGCTCATAGTCATTTTCTGACCACACCACTTGTGCATCCGCAAATAATGATTGTAACTTGTCATATAGCCACTTCATTCTAGGTCCATATAAACAAACACCTGCAAAGTCTTGTGGTGTGATGTATTCAGCCAACTCTTCATGATACTTTTGTTCGTCGTCACCTAGTTCAAGCATATCGCCAAGTACTAACCATTTTTCTGGCCTAATCGTAGTTTCACGGATAAAAGTGATGGCCGCTTTCATAGATGTGGGTGCAGCATTGTATGCATCGTTAATAAATAAAGAGCCATTTTTTGCAGGTATGACTTGCATGCGCATATCTGTCAGTGTGACGTTTTTTAAAGAATCTTTAATTTGTTCATTTGTTAATCCTGCTTTTTGGGCAATCAAAATTGCCACTAAAGCATTCTTCACTTGATGCTTTCCTAAGACAGGTATCATAAATTGATCGTTAATTAAACCAGATACATTAAATTCACTACCATTTTCCGTCGCTTCAATTGACTGTACAGAGACGGCATTTGAAGGATCAGAACCGAATGATATCGTATTTATAGAAGGAACTAATTTTTCATCATTCATTTTTTGAATAAATGGTCGTAAAAGCGGTTCATCCCCATCGTAAAATAAACATCCTTTAGGCTGTAAACCGGCAACAATTTCAAATTTCGCTTTGGCAATTCCTTCGCGTGAACCTAAGTCTTGCATATGAGCTTCACCAATATTCGTAATAGCTACGAAATGTGGTTTTGCTAAAGTCGATAAAAATTCAATTTCCCCATAGCCACTCATGCCCATTTCAAGGACGGCAAAATCTGTATCTTCGTCTAAAGACAAAATAGTAATAGGTAACCCCAAGTTATTGTTGAAATTACCCGCTGTTTTTTGCACACGGAAATAAGGAGACAGGACGCCCGCTACTAAATCTTTAGTTGAAGTCTTCCCGTTCGACCCAGTAATTCCGATAAATGTGGCTTGATGTTCATTTCGATAAGCTCGTGCCATTTGTTGCAATGCTTTTTCACTGTCTTCAACGAATAACAACGGAACATCTTGCGGCGGATTTGGTTCATCTTTTTGCCAAAGAGCGGCAGCAGCACCTTTTTCAAAAGCTTGTGCTACATATTGATGCCCATTCACTTTTTCGCCTTTAAAAGGGATAAATAACTCCCCAGGTTGAATGGTTTTCGTATTAATCGACACACCCCTTACCAAGACATCAGGTGTATCGATCGCGTTAAGGTCTAGCCAGTCAGCAATTATTGTTAAAGCTTTTTCCACAAATATTCACACTCAATCCATTGTATATTGTAATTGTTGTTTTTCCGTATGGCGTTCGATAGCAAGTTCAATTAACTGGTCAATCAACTCTGAATAGTTTACACCTGTATGTTGCCACAGTAATGGGAACATGCTGAAGGGAGTAAATCCAGGTAACGTATTTACTTCGTTAATTAAAACTTCATTATCATCTGTTACAAAAAAGTCTGCGCGCACAAGACCTGAACAATCCAATACTTTGAATGCTTTAATCGCATTGTCTTGTAACGTCGCTTCTACTTCTGTTGAAACTTCTGCTGGGATAATCATAGCGGTATTGCCATCTTTATATTTTGCTTGATAATCGTAAAAAGCCTTTAACGGCTTGATTTCGCCTGGCACTGAACATTTCGGAGTATCGTTACCTAGAACGCCCATTTCGATTTCACGTGCATTTATTCCTTGCTCGATCACAATTTTACGATCATATTTTAATGCTAAATCTACTGCTTCTATTAATTCTTCACGATTTGATGCTTTGCTAATGCCTACACTTGAACCTAAGTTTGCAGGTTTTACAAATAATGGCCAAGCAAGTTCTTTTTCAATTTTTCCAAGCCAGAAGCTTTGGTCGTTCTGCCATTCTCTACGTATAAAATGCACATATGGTACTTGTTTTAATCCAGCGATAGTGAAAAGCTGTTTCATAATTACTTTATCMATTCCAGCGGAAGAAGCTAATACGCCATTGCCGATGTATGGCAGGTTCATAACTTCAAGTAATCCTTGAACGGTACCATCTTCTCCGTTAGGTCCATGTAGAAGCGGGAAAATGACATCTAAAGTCTTTTCATCCACTTGAGAAGGCAAAAAACTAGAAATGTTATTTGGTAGACTTTGTTTTGTTGTATTTTCAAATTGTAATTGTTCAATTGTATCTATAGGTGATAGTAGCTGTTGCCCTTTTCTCCATTCACCTTCTTGTGTAATGTAAATTGGAAACACATCATATTCACTGAAATTTAATGCTTGAGTTACTGCACGAGCCGTTGATAATGACACTTCATGCTCTGCAGATTTTCCACCATATAATAAACCGATTCTTTTTTTCATTTGTATACCTCCACGTATTGGATCCTTTTATTTTATCATGAACTTCATTTACCCATAAACACATAATAGAAAAACACGCCTTCACGAATTATGGTATAAGATCTTTTTCTTATACTATCCAAAAATCTTATCATTGTTGACACTATAAAAAAACAATCCCTTGCACTCATCTTTGCAAGGGATTGTCATTAAAATCGAATCGTTTCATCCGGACTTTGTTTCATTAATGAAGTTAATTCGTCCCATATTTCATCTGGGTATACCGATTCTGGTAATAACCGGAGTTCTAAATCATACGACACTTTTGATTTTTCTCTTTTATATAAGGAAAGAAGCACTCCTTCTTTTAATAAAGGTTTATGCGAAAAAATCTGCTCCATTGTGAGTTCAGGATAGCCCACTTTTTGTTTTCGACGCCAAAAAGAAGCGCCTCTTTCTTTAGTAAGAACCACCTGATTTAATATATTTACGACTAAACGGAGTGAATCATTTAGTTCACGGAAATAAATTTTCGTCATACTTTCTTCTTCATTGGACAGGTACACAAAACGATTTTGAAGTTGATAATAAAACGGTGAACGGATTGGCTCTTTTTTATGTCCGATATATAATAATTCAGCTTGTTCTTGAGAAGTTAACATATTAAGGTTATGTTCATCTTTAAAATCAATCCATCTTAAATCTGTCGGATTATCCATAAATTCTTTTGTAAATGCTAATACTTCTTCATCAGGAACAAATTCTAACTGGGTGTGAATGTTAAAAGAACTGTCTTCGTATTTATGCTTGAGTAACAATAAATTTTGCAATGGCCCAAGACTTCTAACAAATTGTTGCATCGTTAAACCACTGAACATCACGAACTGATCAGCTTCGTTCATATGTATATAAATATGGTGAAGAAAATCTTCAATATCACGTTCCTTTTTCACCATGACCATCACTCCATTCCTCCATTCATTATAAGCCCATTTTGTGAAGAATGAAACATTTAGCACCTCATATCAGTACATACTTTACAAGCATTTATAAGCCATTTGCGCTATAATTAATAGGTTATAACTTCAAAATAGAAATTTAGGTGACAACTATGGAAAATAACAAAGGTTTTGCGGACCGTTTTGACTGGACGCTTGCTTTTATTGTATTACTTCTTTTTATCGTCAGTTTGCTTGCGATTTCATCGGCACAAACTTCAGGACAATATCCAATCAACTTTATCCCTCGCCAAACATTCTGGTACATTGTCGGAGCAGCAATTATTGGCTTTACTATGTTTTTCGATCCAGAACAATATAAAAAAATGGCCTGGATTCTTTATGGCATTGGCATTTTTGTTTTAATCGCACTCGTTTTAGCACCTGGGGGAGAAGGACAAATCGCTGAAGAACGTGGGGGCGCAAAGAGTTGGTTTCATCTACCTGGTATTGGGAGCATTCAACCTTCTGAGTTCATGAAAACATTCTTTATTTTAACGATGGCACGGATGATTAGTAAACATCATGAAAATCACGTGTTAAAAACGTTTAAAACAGATTTAATTCTTCTCGGAAAAATAATTGCTACTGCATTAGTTCCTTTACTTTTTATTATGCAACAACCAGATTTAGGAACATCTCTTGTCTTTCTAGCTATCACCGCAGCTATGATTATTGTTGGTGGTGTTACTTGGAAACTAATATTGCCTATCTTTGCAGGAACTGCAGTATTGGGGGGTACCCTGCTCTGGATGGCGGTCTATATGCAGGATTTCTTATCGGATAAATTCGGCTTTAAACCCTATCAATTTGGTCGAATTTATTCATGGTTAGATCCTGAATCTTATGCCTCTGGAGAAGGGTATAATTTACTTAATGCCATGTCGGCCATAGGCTCAGGGGAAATTACCGGTAAGGGCTATCAAGGACGTGAAGTATATGTTCCTGAAAATCATACCGACTTTATTTTCACTGTTATTGGAGAAGAATACGGCTTTATTGGAGCCAGCATTGTCGTGAGTTTATTTTTCTTGTTAATTTACCATTTAACAAAAATCACTCTGCAATTAAAAGATCCGTTTAGTACGTATGTATGTGCTGGTATTATTGCCATGATTACATTCCATGTATTCCAAAACATCGGCATGACCATTCAGCTGTTACCGATTACGGGTATCCCGCTTCCTTTCATTAGTTATGGGGGTAGTTCGTTAATGGGGAATATGCTTGCACTTGGATTGGTCTTTAGTATGAAGTTTCATCATCGTACTTATATGTTTGGCTCTTCTGAAGATGAATAATATATGTATACATGAATCTATGAAACCTTGATTTCTTCACTATACTAATAGGTTTCCAGGTCGCTTCTGACGCCTATCTGCTGCACCATGGTTTAAAGAATAAAGAGTTGGGCTTGTGACTTCGTCACTCGCCCAACTCTCTTTTTTAAAATCATCATGCGGCGGGTGTGAGCCTTCGCTCCCTTGAAACATTAACAGGCATAGTAATAATTGTTTAATTTACTAATGAATTGATAGTTACATTAAGTAGATGGTCGGCCGAAATTGTATCTTCGGCTACTTGGTTTGTTGAAAAGAGTGATGATTCATTAGTAAACAAAAAGATAAAAATACTTTTTCCTAAGTTTGTAGGAGAGCGTCGTAAGCATCCGTGCCACAGGATTTATTTGTAATTGTAAAAGGGAGATGTGACGACGTCACATCTCCCTTTTATGGATTTATTAGGTAAAGATTGATTCCAGGATGCTTTTCAAAGCTTCCCGTAAAGCTGAGTGACAAAGCCATGTCACTTGTAAAATATAATCAATGTAGAGTTATAACCACCACATGTCAGCTGGTTGTTCTTTAATCACAACTGATTTCAAATTAGACACTGCACGTTGGAAACCTTCTTCAATGCTCATGATTGGGTCTTCATGTTCGATGCTGACAACGTAGTCATAGCCATAAGTGCGAAGAGCACTAATAATATCTGACCATTCTTGCACGGAATGTCCACACCCTACCGAACGAAAATTCCATGCACGCGAACGAATTTTGCTGTAAGGTTGCATATCAGTCAAACCATACATATTTACATTGTCTTGGTCGATAAACGTATCTTTTGCATGGAAATGATGGATTGCATTTTCTTTACCAAGTATTTTGATGGCACCAACAGGATCAATTCCTTGCCACCATAAGTGACTCGGATCAAGGTTTGCACCAATGTATTCGTTCGTTGCTTCACGAAGTTTTAACATGGTATATGGTGTATGAACTGAGAAACCACCATGCAATTCAAGACCAATTTTAACGTTAGCCTGTTTAGCGATTTCTGCAATTTCTTTCCAATATGGGATCAGTTTTTTCTCCCATTGCCACGTTAAAATATCCCCATATTCATTTGGCCATGGTGCAACAGGCCAGTTAGGATGTTTAGCATCATCGTCTGCACCTGGTGTTCCAGAGAATGTATTAACAACAGGGACACCCATAAGTTGAGCTAGTTTAATACTTTTTCGTAATGCTTCATCGCTATCTTTTGCTAAAGTGGAATCTGGAGAAACAGGGTTTCCATGACAGCTAAATGCACTAATTGTTAATCCGCGAGAGGTTACAGCATCCAAATATTGATTTCGTTTCCCTTCATCCTCTAACAGTTCATCAATTGGACAATGGTCAGTACCAGGATAGCCACCCGTTCCAATCTCAACTGCGTCTAGGCCTGATTGTTTTACATAATCAAGCATTTCTTCAAATGATTTTTGTGCAAATAACACTGTAAATACGCCTAACTTCATTTCCATTTCCTCCTTACGTGAACGAAATTGCTTTACCGGTTTCGCTACTCTTATAAATAGCTTCGATGACTTTGGAAACAATTAGCGCTTCTTGTGGCTTAACAAGTGGCAACTGAGTTCCTCTACAACTTTCAATAAAATTCATCGCTTGCGGAATTCCAGGATCATCGTCATCTGATATCCAGTAAGCTTTTTGATCTAATAACATACCGTACTTTGATTGATACAGTACTAATGGAAACACATCAAGCCCACCAATAGTACCTGATATACTTACTGATTCTTTGTCATCCGCAAGATTTGCAGCCCATGATGTTTCAAATAATAGTGTGGCACCATCTTTAAATTTAATATAGGCTGTTGCGTGGTCGTCTACTTCGAAAGTGGAAGGTTCAAATACCCCCCATTGGTTAACTACCTCTGGTTGTTTACTTAACTCGTTGTATGTAGAACCTGATACTTCTGCAATTTCAGGAAAGTCCATTAAATGCAGTGCTAAATCTAGGAAGTGACAACCAAAGTCGATTAAACTTCCACCACCTTGTAGATCTTTGTTAGTGAAAACGCCCCAACCTGGTACTTTTCGTCGTCGAATGGCTTGTGCACGCGAAACGAGTGGACGGCCAATTTCACCTTCATTAATAAATCTTTTCGCTGCACGCGCTTCTTTCATGTGACGATAATGATAAGCAATCATTAGCACTTTTCCAGCAGCCTCAGATGCCTCAATCATCGACTCACATTCTTTTGTTGTCATCGCCATTGGCTTTTCGCATAACACATGTTTGCCCGCATTCAAGGCCGCTATAGCAATTTCAGCATGAAATTTATTTGGCGTGCAGATCGTAACTGCATCTACATGATTAAATATTTCCGTGTATTGTGAAGTGTGAAAAGGAATCGAGAATTCAGTTGCCACCGATTCTGCCCGCTCTCCATTCACATCACATACTGCAGTTAACTCGGCATGATCGCTTAATGTCAAAAAGGAGGGAATATGCCTTGAAACAGCAATTCCGCCCACTCCTATTAATCCGATTCTAAGTTTTTCCATTTTCATCACCTATAACTTTACAATTTGTTTCGTTTCATTTGATGTTATGGCACCTAAAATGACTTGCAATGATTTTTTGCCTTCTTCGCCCGTAATAAGAGGTGGATTTCCCGTCAATATCGATTCTACAAAATGGTCGATAACGCCAGAAGTGTCTTGACCACCTTCATCATTGGATTGTATTTGACCAAGATTAAGTTCTTCTTTTGTTTTGTCATTTTTATGGTAAACAACTGAAAAAGCATCATCATCTTCCAAACGTAAAACGCCATTTTCTGCATAGATAACAGTTGAATTATCTTCTGTTCCATTATAAGACCGACC
>NZ_JBFUKT010000029.1:0-26651 GCF_056400705.1 Paenisporosarcina sp. P5_A11 | reverse complement strand
GAAACTTCCTTCTGAAAATGAACTTGCAGAAAAATACCGGGTACCAAGAATAACGGTAAGGAATGCACTTACCAAGTTAGAAGAACGGGGATACATTTATTCGAAGCAAGGTAAGGGACGTTATTTAAAAGAAGAATCGATTCAAATTCACTTGAATCTGACTGGTAAAACGAGCTTTACAGATAAGATGAAGCAATCAGGATACGATTTAAAAACACATAATATATACTGCGAAAAAATTCGTTTCAGCGAACAAATATATCAAAGTTTAAACGCTAAAGAAGACGATGATGTTTATAAAATTGGAAGATTGCGTTATATCAATGATGAGCCGATAGCAATACATAATTCTTTTGTAAGTGTAGCGATGTTACCTGAAATCATGGAAGACGGTCCTGAAATAGAGTCGATGTTTGCCTACTACCGAAAGCTCGGTTACTCGAAATTTTCAAGTAGAAAAAGCATGTTAAGTATAACGTTCCCTACTTCCTACGAGCAGCAATTGTTATCCTGCAAAAGCATGGTACCCCTCATTGTTGTGGAAAGTGATTGCATAGATGTAACCTCGGGAAAAGTACTGGAACATACGAAAATATTGTACCGCAGCGATAAGTTTAAATATGATTTAACGATGGATTAACGAACGAACAGGTAAAGGGTCAAAACTCCTTTACCTGTTTTTTATTTGTCGGATTGTAAAGAAGGTTTACAATTTCTTAACGGTTATGTAAAACACTAGAACTTGGCGACAAGTTACGATGGTTTTGTAAAGGAGGATGCATCGAATATGAAAAGACGCAGAAGAACCGAGATTCTCATTCAAGGTGATTGCAGTTTGGCTCGAAGCTTTGCAAAAACGATTGTCGATAGTTATGAGTGTCGAGAAATTGTTGCTCCACAATATGGATTAACAATGATTAAGATGCGTGAATCTGCAAAGAATTCCTTATTCTATATCGGGGAAGTCCTCGTGACTGAAGCAAAAGTAGAAATTGAGAAACGTATCGGTATCGGCATTGTTATAGGTATGCAAGATGAACTTGCCAAACATTTAGCAATTATTGATGCAGCCTATAAAGCTAACTTACCGGAAACCGCAGGATGGAAAGCGGAGCTGATAGAAGAGGAACACAATATTATAAAACAGCGAGCGAAAGAGCAAGCGGAACTTTTTGAAACGAAAGTCCGTTTTGAAACAATGGAAGTTTAAGACAATGCAAACAAACTAAATTAACAGGAGAGATAGTATGGCCATTGATCAAGTACATGATTTGCAGCAGGTTTATAGAAAAATATTGCATAGTATGTCGCGACCAGGCACAATTTCGTCCATCCAAAAAAATGTTGAAAGTGTAGATTACAATCTTCCTTGTTATGACGCAACACTGCTGAGTGCGATGACACTACTGGATGCGGAGGTTACATTCCATATCCTTTCAGACAATCAGCATGACTTAATAGAAAAAATTTCAGATTATACATTAGCTAGATTTGCCCCGATTGACAAAGCGGACTTTGTCATTGTGTTGCGTGAAGATACAGAAGCAACAATCCAACAGGCGTTAGAACAATGTAAAGATGGCAATCTTATTGATCCCCAGCAATCATCAACATGGATTATTGAAAGTTCACTTCTATCAAATAATGGTGAACTGACTTTAACCGGACCGGGGGTTCAACACACAGCACAGCTTCATACGAGCTTTAGCACAGCTCTATGGCAAGCCAGAAATGAACGGACAAAGGAATATCCGATAGGTATTGATTTGATCTTTGCAGATGAAGCATCACAAATTGTCTGCGTTCCTAGGACAACCTCAGTAAAACTTATGGGGGTGAACTAAATGGGGTATGTTCCGGTAAAAGGCGGTACTGAGGCAATTGAAGCTTCTATAAAAAGATTAAAGTACGAACGTTTAAAAGGCCAAGAAATAATTGCGATCAATACGATCAGGTCTACCATGCGAGGCATGGTAGACCAAGTGATGTCTGAAAGCAGCTTGTATTCACCTTACCTGGCAGCATTGTCTATTAAGCAAGCGGAAGGAAGCATGGAAGAAGCCGTTTTCTTGATGCGTGCGCATCGTTCCACATTACCGCGTAATTATTATAGTCAGACAGTTGAAGCAGAAACCATGCTGGTCGAGCGACGCATTTCAGCAAGTTTCAAAGATATTCCAGGAGGACAGTTGTTAGGTCCGACATACGACTACACTCATAGATTACTGGATTTTAACCTGATAGAAGAAAACCCAACAGAAAATCAGCAATGGCTACAAAATTATAAGCAAGAATTACAACATATCGAACCCTTCAAAGAATTAAAGTACTTCCCAAAAGTAGTAGAGCATTTACGTGAAGAAGGCTTGTTTGAAGTATACGAGGCGGACAATACACCTCCAATAGATATTACAAAACAAAATTTGGATTTCCCGACAAGCCGCAGTGCTAGATTGCAAGTATTGACACGCGGACAAACAGGGGCTGTCACATCTCTAGGATATGCCTCGTTAAGAGGATACGGGCAAGTCCATCCGACAGTCGGCGAAGTACGAGTAGGTTCTGTACCTATTTACGTAGAGCATCCAAACGAAGTTGAGCATGGCGCTGAAGATGAGTTCTATATCGGAGAAATAAAAGTGACTGAAGTGGAATCTTTTGTTCCAGTCAAAGTGAAAAATGAAAATAACGAAGATGAACTGGAGTTTGAAATCGGTTATGGCATTTGTTATGGCCAAAACGAAACGAAAGCGATTGCGATGAGTATCTTGGACCAATGTCTAGAGCATACAAATTCCGATTTTCCAACGCATGATGAAGAATTCGTATTGTTKCACATTGATTCTGTTGAATCTACTGGCTTCATTTCCCATTTAAAATTACCGCATTATGTAACATWCCAATCAAAATTGGACAGTATCCGTCAAGTGAAGAAAGGAGTGCAGAAAAATGAAAGCTGAGACGCATTTTGCATTCTTTGACGAAGGTTCAAAAAAAGAAATTCGTCGTGCCATCATGAAAGCTGTAGCAATACCAGGCTATCAAGTGCCATTTGCTTCGAGAGAAATGCCGATTGCTCGCGGATGGGGAACTGGTGGATTGCAAATCACCCTTTCTATTATAGGTAAGTCCGATGTACTGAAAGTCATTGATCAAGGCGCAGACGAGTCCGTTAATGCTGTCAGCATCAAAAAACTAGTTCATGAAACCACGGGCGTTGAACTTACAGATCGCACAGAAGATGCGGACATTATTCAATCAAGACACCGGATACCGGAAATTGCTTTAACAAAAGAACAAATTATTGTCTTGCAAGTTCCGACGCCAGAACCACTTCGTGGAGTGGAAGCAAGAGAATATATGACGAAAAGAATGCATTCAGAAGATGACTATAGTGGTGCGTGGTTAATGTTATTCGAACAGATTATGAAATATGGGAAAACTGCGACTGCTGCGGATCACCCTGTATACGTTAATCATCGTTATGTAATGGCACCTAGTCCGATTCCAAGATTTGATAACCCGAAAATGCACCAATCCGATGCCTTAATCCTGCTCGGTGCAGGAAGGGAAAAGAAAATCTATGCCGTTCCACCTTATACAAATGTAGAGTCACTGGCATTTGATGATTATCCATTTACAGTGGAATCGTTTGAAGGTATGCATTGTCACTTATGCAGCGGGGCGGATGTATTTCTGGATGAACTGATTGATCACACAACCGGAGCAACGATCTATCAATGCAACGATACTAGTTACTGTATGGAACGGATGAACGAGAACGTGAATGAGAAAGAGAAAGCTGAGGTGGAAGGCAGCTATGCATGAGGAACCGGTATTGCAAGTAAGGAACTTACGGAAGCAATTTGGTCCGGGTTGCCGTGAATGTGGACAAATGGATAATCGGCAATTAGAGAAAAACTACTGTACAAACTGCGGAACCGTATATGCTTGCCAAGATATTTCATTGGATTTATATCCAGGAGAAATTTTAGGGATTGTCGGGGAAAGCGGAAGTGGTAAATCCACGCTGATGCAATGTTTGTATTTCGATGCAGAGGTCTCATCTGGCGAAGCATATATTAAAGACCCAAAACTCGAAGGCAAGAATGTTTTTGACTTATCGTCACAGCAAAAACGTTACATCCGCAATCATAGTTATGGCATGGTTTATCAAAATCCGGTGCATGGGTTGAAAATGAACTTTTCTTCTGTCGGGAATATTGCAGAAAAACTGATTGCAGCTGGCAACCGCAATGTAGCTGATATGGAAGCTACGAGCAGAAAGTTGTTAGAAAGTGTACATATCCCCTTGCATCGCATGAAAGAAGAGCCCCGGAATTTTTCTGGAGGGATGCAGCAGCGGGTTCAAATTGCCAAGGCGCTGTCCAATAATCCGCCAGTTTTGTTTTTGGATGAAGTAACAACCGGATTGGATTTGTCGGTACAAGCAAATGTTTTGGATTTAATAAAAACCATTCAAAGAGAATTAGGTATCAGCATGCTCGTTGTGTCTCATGATTTGGCAGTTATTCGAATGCTCGCAGACCGTACTGTTGTCATGCTGAATGGCGCCATCATTGAAGAAGGTTTAACTGATCAGATCTTGGAAGATCCACAACATGAGTATACGCAGCAATTAGTCTACTCATTATTATAGGAGGAACGGCCACTGTGTACATTATTCATAATGGAAAAATCATAACAGAAGAAGCAATACTTGATGGATACGCTGTTGTTATTGAAGGAGAATCTATTCAAGAGATTATTCCTCAAAAAGATATAGTACATTTCGGGGATGCAAAGTTGATCGATGCGCGGGGTGGGTACATTTCCCCTGGGTTTATTGATATCCATTCCGATTATATCGAAACTATTGCCTCCCCCCGTCCGACTAGCATGATGGATTTCAACATCAGCTTAAGAGAGGCAGAAAAAATATTAATTAGTCATGGGATAACGACGATGTTCCATTCCCTTTCTTTTTACCGAGAAGATGTTTTTACGCACAAACCAATGCGAAATCCGCAGAATATCCAGCGTATGGTAGATGCCATTGACGCTACCCATCATGAGCTACATCTCATTCGCCACCGTTTACATGCACGTTTTGAAATTGACAATATTGATGAAGTTGATCGTCTTGTTAAAAATATCGAAGACGACAAAGTGCATTTGCTATCTTTTATGGACCATACACCAGGACAAGGGCAATATCGTAACTTGGAAGTCTACCGGGAAACATTAAAAGGATACCGCAATATCTCGGATGACGCTGTGAACGTAATAATTGCGGAACGTCAGAGTACAGAGTTTTTAACGATAGAAAAAATCAAAGAAGTGGCTGACATCGCTTTAGCTAAAGGCATTGCGATAGCCTCGCACGACGATGACGACATGAAAAAATTGGAACTAGTAAAAACATTTGGAACTACAATCAGTGAATTCCCCATCACGCTTGATGTGGCACTAAAAGCAAAGGAGCTTGGTTTATATACAATTGCTGGAGCTCCAAATGTGCTGCTTGGTGGTTCTCACTCCGGAAATTTATCAGCTGCGGAAGCCATTGGACACGATTGTGTGGATATTCTTTGCAGTGACTATTATCCGGCAGCACTATTGCATGCCATATTCGATTTGCATGATAAACACGGCAATGATTTACACAAAATGTTTATGATGGTCACCCTTAATCCAGCAAAAGCAGTACGCATGGATGATGAATTGGGTTCGATAAAAGTAGGGAAGAAGGCCGACATCCTTGTTATTGAAAGAATGGATGACGGGTACCCGATGCTGACTGCAACAATGGTAAATGGTGCGTTGATCACCACGACTAATTACCGAACGAAATAGTAGAGCGAGGAGGCAGTGAGATGGCGATGCTGGAAATAACTGATTTTGGCAAGCGATTTACTATTCATCATTTAAGCAAAACGATGCCCGCAGTTGAACATATTAATTTCACATTGGATGCAGGGGGATTTATTGGCATTGTAGGTAAAAGCGGCAGCGGGAAATCCACCATTTTGAAAAGTATTTACCGTACGTATCTTCCGGATACAGGAAAGCTACTTTACGACTCAGGCCGATTTGGAATCATTGATTTGGCAAAAGTGACGGAAAGGCAAATGCTGTATTTGCGCAAATATGAAATTGGCTATGTGTCACAGTTTTTGAATGTGATGCCGAGAACAACCTGCAGGCAGCTCGTGACAAATGCATTGCTAGAAATGGGTGAGTCAGAGGAAGTTGCACGAGTGGAAACAGAAAGAGCACTAACTCATTTTGAACTCGATTCGAAGTTATGGGACAGCTATCCCAATACATTTTCTGGCGGTGAAAAATTACGCTTGAATATCGCTATGGCGACAGTGAAAAAACCACGGTTATTATTACTTGATGAACCTACTGCAAGTTTGGATCAACAATCGAAAGAGAAAGTCCGTCAAATCATCGAGAAATTGAAAAACACTGGGACAACATTGGTTGGCATTTTCCATGATATCGAATTCATGGAAGGACTTTGCGACAAGGTGTTCGATATGCAGACAAGGCAGCTAACAACCGCAAAAGAAACAGCTGTTTATGAGAGCTGATTTGCATGTCCATAGTCGCTACTCAGATGGTTCTGATTGTGCTGAAGCGGTGATTAAGCAGGCTCGTGATAATGGAGTGACTCAACTTAGTTTTGTTGATCATGATACTGTCGAAGGATTAGTTGAACTTAATATGCTCGGTGAAAAATATGGAATTGAACTTGTTCCGGGGATTGAAATTTCAGCATATGACTTTAAGAGAGACCGTAAAGTACATCTGCTCGGGTATAATTTCCATTCAAATGCAGTGCACATGAAGTCTATATGCGAGCCACTGCTAAAACGGAGACAGGAACATTCATTGTGGCAAATCGAGAAGATTCAAGCCGCAGGATTTGAGTTGGATTTAGAAGCGATTATCGAACATGCGAAGCCGTCCAAGACGATTTACAAACAACATATTATGAAGTCTTTGACGGAAGCAGCCTATACTTCACCTGATTATAAGCGATTATATAACAGCTTGTTTAAAGGAGATGGCGTTGCTTCAGGGGATATTCGCTATATCGATGCATTCGATGCGGTCCGGGCGATTAAAGCAGACGGGGGAGTTGCTGTAGTGGCTCATCCAGGTCAGCTTGATTCCTATGACATTATTCCGGAACTTGTTGAAGTCGGATTAAGCGGAATTGAACGGAATCATATGGATCATACAGTGGAGGACCATCATCGGGTGGAAGCTTTTGCAGAAAAATATAACCTAGTGATGACGGGCGGATCAGATTATCACGGTTCATTTGGAGCGGCGGTTAAAGTCGGGGACATAGTAAGCCCCTCCAACCTCCGGAAAGTTGTAAACAACGTTAAGAGTCTATGATAATCGTGTAAATATACACTCTGCGTATAGGATATATGATTCAATGAAACTGATTAAGTACCTTGCACTGCCATTCTTGTTAGCGAAAAGGGGAGTAAAAATAATGAAGAAAAATTTGTCTGTGATCATAATGTCTTTAGTAGCAGCTTTAATGTTGTCTGCGTGTTCGGAAGGAACTGCAGGGGCAGGAAAAACAGAAGTGGATGATGTTATCAAAATCGTTTGGTATCCCAATGAATCCGGTACAGACATGAAATCTTCACGTGAAGAAATTGGCAGAGTCATTACAGAAGCTACAGGTAAAGATGTAGAGCATCAGTTAACGACTGATTATGCAATCGCTATCGAAACATTAGTAAACAACAATGCAGATCTAGCATTTATGGGAGCGCAAGGTTATATCGAAGCGAAGGAAGGCAACGAAGTAATCAAACCTTTAGTTGTTCCTACTGGCGCTTCAGGTACCTTAGATGACGCCATGTATCACAGCTGGTTAGCTGTAAATGTGGACGATCAAGAAAATTTCAAGATGGACGACGAATTTTCACTCGATACGATTGAAGGGAAAAAGATGTCATTCGTATCAAACAGCTCAACATCAGGGTTTGTTGTACCAGCATCAACGATTATCGGACACTATGCGGAAAAGTCAGGCTTTGAAGATTTAAGTCAGGAAGATTTAATGGAAGGCGGAACCCTTTTCTCTCAAGTATTATTCGGTAATTCTCATCAAGGTTCTGCGGTTAATTTATTGAGTGGAACTGCGGAGGTTGCTGCATTCTGTGACACATGTGTTGAAAACTATGTGGAAGTTGTTGAAGGCGATACAAACAAGGTAGGTTCAGTCTATAAAGTTAAAGAGGATGCAGCTGAGCCTTTTAACACGGTGACTGGCAGTGAATTTACATTGATGGGTGTAACTCCAGTATTAAACGCACCATTCGTTGCTAATACAGATGTTCTGGGACAAGAAGATTATGATCTCCTGCAAGAATTATTCACTTCAGATGACATTGCAAATARTGAAAAAATCTTTGTCCCGAAAGATTCAGGAGAGTCAGGATTGTTCTTCAAATCAGACCAGGAAAGATTTTCATTAGTGGAAGACGCATGGTTCGATCCAATCCGTGAGCTATCAAACTAATAGAATCAACTGCCAAAGTGAAAAATTAGAGCATGCATTTCTTAACATGCATGCTTTAAGTTTGTAAATATGCTAAAAAAGGAGCCGATAAACATGTCCTTATTAACAGTTGAAGAACTCGGTAAAACATACAATTCGGAAACGAAAGTATTAAAAAACGTTAGTTTTAAGGTGGAGGCTGGAGAATTCGTTTCAATCATTGGTCCATCTGGTGCTGGGAAATCTACACTCTTGCGCTGCATCAATCGAATGGTTGAAATCGATGAAGGTAAAGTTCATTTTGATCATTTCGACGTAGGTAATTTGAATAAAAAGGATTTGCGATTATTACGCACGAACATAGGCATGATCTTTCAGCATTATAACCTAGTACCACGTTTATCCGTTATTGAAAATGTACTGCACGGGCGTCTTGGTTATAAAACAACGCTCCAAGGTGTATTAGGGAAATTTTCGGAATTGGAGAAAGAACGTGCATTTTTCCTGCTAAAGAAATTAGGCATAGAAGAACATGCGTATAAACGTTGCGATCAGTTAAGTGGGGGGCAGCAGCAACGCGTTGGTATTGCGCGTTCGCTTATCCAGGAGCCGAAAATCATTCTGTGTGATGAGCCGATTGCTTCGCTTGATCCGAACGCTTCTAAAGTTATAATGGACCATTTAAAATCCATTACGTTGGAGCTCAATATTACTTGCATCGTAAACTTGCATCAAGTAGAAATTGCACGTAGCTATTCAGATAGGATTATTGGTTTGAAAAAAGGTGAAGTCGTATTTGATGGACCGAGTCACAGGCTTACGACTGATAATATTGACATTATTTATGGGACAGAGAATAGAGAGACTAGAGAGTTAATTACGGTGTGAGGAGCAAAACCAAATGAATGAAAAAGTGATGCGAAACCAACGTAAAAAGCAGACGATAATTTTTTCTGTCATTATTATCGTATTGACGTATTTATCAGCAAACATAACAGGCTTTAATATCCTTCATGGAATTGCCACATTACCCGAAGCGATCGTATGGATTTTTTCCAATTTGTATATTACACAGGAATCACTCGAAAAATTACCGACGATATTGGAAAAATTAATTGAGACCATCCTGATGTCCATTGCTGCTACTACTACAGCGACAGTTGTCTCTATCTTTTTGGGCTTAATGGGATCTAAAACCACAGGAACCAACGGTGTAGTGGGTGTCTTTGCCCGTTTTATCGCGTCTGTTTCAAGGAATATTCCAGTGGTTGCATGGGCTTTAATTTTGTTGCTTTCTTTTGGACAAAATTCAGTGACAGGGTATCTAGCATTATTCGTCGGTTCCGTAGGATTCTTAACTAGAGCGTTTATAGAATCCATAGATGAAGCAAGCCTGAGCGCAGTTGAAGCATTAAGAGCTACGGGTGCTACATACTTTCAAATTGTCTATAAAGCGGTCATTCCTCAATGTTTGCCACAGATGATTAGTTGGATATTGTTTATGATTGAAACGAATATTAGAAATGCAACATTAGTAGGAATCTTAACAGGTACAGGAATTGGATTCTCATTCGATTTGTATTACAAAACGCTTAACTATAACGCTGTCGCACTTGTTACATTTAGTATCGTCATCGCCGTGATAATGATCGAACTTATTTCAAACCATATTCGGAAGGTGATTCTATAATGGAAGCAACAACGTACATAAAAAGGACACATGATGGCCGAATCACTATTAAATCAGGCAACAAAGTGGAACGCGTGATGAGCGGGACGCTGACGGTACTTACTGCACTCACGATCATGGCCTTTATCTTCTTCGACTATACGGGGCTGGATTTAGGGGAAGCTTTTCCTGCCACCGTTTATAACTTGAAAACGATGTTCCTGGAACCTACTCTTAGTCATTTTAGTTGGGGAGAAGCTTTTTACCAAGTCGGCATTACGCTCGGTTTAGCTTTTCTGGCAACGATTCTAGGTGCAGTCATTGCATTTTTTTTAGCCTTGATGGCAGCAACTAACCTTTCTAAAGAATGGGTATCAAAAACGATTCGAATCGTGGTTGCCTTTATACGTGCTGTTCCTACCGTATTATGGGTGTTAATCTTTGCGATTGCAGCTGGTTTAGGAAGTGAAGCAGCGGTCCTCGGGATGCTATTCCACTCGATTGCCTATTTAGTGAAAGCATTTTCAGAGTCTTTTGAGGAAGTTGATCAGGGAATACTAGAGGCGCTGCGTGCAACCGGGTCCAATTGGTGGCATATAGTGACACATGCAGTCTTGCCGTCGACCTTCACTTATTTGTTATCTTGGACTTTCCTACGGTTTGAAATCAACTTTGCCGTAGCAGTTGCAATGGGAGCAGCAGCTGGTGCAGGTGGGATCGGATTTGAACTCTTCATGGCATCAGGTTTTTACTTCGATTTGAGAGAAGTTGGATTCATCACCTATATGATCCTTGTTCTAGCGATTGTTTTAGAAATCATGTCAACCCGTTTAAAAAATCGTTACTTTCCAGATTCTTCGGCTAATTAAGAAGGTTGAATAGATTTGGGAGAACATGGTCGATAAGTGTAATATGAAAATCAAAAAGGGCTTTTCCGGTTAAAAAGGAAAGCCCTTTTTTCTTATCCTTGTAATCCTCATATCCATTTTATTCGTGTTATAGATCCTCTAGGAACAACGGGATATGGTCTTATTAGAGACCATCTAAATCAACCAATCCCTCGTATCGATTTACCCGTACGGACGGGCTCATATTTTCCTTTAGGTAAGACAACAGTCACAGTTGAAGCTGCAGAAACAGCTAGTGGTCGAGTTATTGACAAAGCTGACTTTATTGCAAGCATTACTCCTTCACGAGATATCCCTTGTGGACTACCAGTTTATTTTACAGTAGACCTAGCAGAACTAAGAATGAAGATAAATGAGGGTATTAACGGCCAATTAATGAACAGGGAATACATAAGAAAATTAGAGGATATGAGTGTTCATTATGGGCAGGATAACCTAATTGTAAGCCAACGTTTCAGAGCGTGTTTCTATCACGGCGCATGCCGATGGTTATGAAACAATCTTAAATGAAGAAGGTTTGAACATCTCACAAGGACAAAAGCAGCTTCTGACAATTGCTCGCAGGTTCTAGCAGATCCACCGATTATGATTTTGGATGCAGCACATCGAGTGTGGACACGCGCACCGAAATCTTTATTCAACAGGAGATGAATCGATTGATGGAAGTACGTACTAGCTTTGTTATTGCTCATCGTCTCTCAACCATTAACTATGCCGAATTAATTCTTGTGATGAATCAAGGAAGAGTGATTGAGTAAGGAACACATTCAGAACTCTTAGAGGAAAATGGTTTCTACGCAGATTTTTATAACAGTCAGTTCTCTGAAAAAGTAGCTGGATAAATAGTAAGAGGCTCATTTCTAAATTAAAAGAGGCTCATTTCTAAATTGAAATGAGCCTCTTTTAATTTTTTGTGGGATACCGAATGTTACAGATTGTTAATCGAATGCATGATAGGACAACATCATCGGCGTTGCACATTGAACAGGATGGATGAAATATAAAACTAGTTTTCTTCTAGTGAGCAATACCGGTTTTACTCTCTATAGGATACTTCTCCTCTTTCAAAAGCTGATAACCCATTATGGCGACTTCAAGCGCGAGACGATTTGATGGAGCCATGAAACCTTCCCCAAGAAGTGTTTCTAGTTTTTCAAGTCGGTGGTACAATGTTTGCCTAACAATGAATAGGCGATCTGCGGTATCTTTTTTCGAACCGCTGCATTCAAGATATACACGGAGTGTTTCAAGGAGATTGCTCTCCATCTTCCGATCGTAGTCGAATATGGTTGCCAAGCAATCTTGAATGTATCTTTCAAGGTGGTCGCTTTTCTTTAATAATAGAAGAAGTCTATAAATTCCCAAGTCTTCATAGAAATTTGATTCAGCTATTTCAGATTTATGAAGGTTTAGAACTTTACCCGCTTCTTCATACCCTCTGTTAATATCTTGAATATCTTTGTAAACCATACTTACTCCGAAAATACATCTGCTACCATCAATGAAGCTGTTATCCTTCATTTCACTAATTCTTTGTATGACTTGTGAAAATCGATCAATCTCATTTTTTAGGTGTTCGGTGGAGATGAAAGAAGCAATGATTGAAATTTCATTTTTGTTAGATGAAACTGCGGGAAAAAAGCCGAATCGTTTAAAAATGGATCGAAGCATCATCGATCTTTGTAGTTTTATTTCCTCCCAATCTTCCTCACCGAAGTTTTTCTCTGGTATATCTATTTGAATTACAAAGATTCTGAAATACATATTACGACTTGTGGGTGGCAAGTAAATTTGGATATCGTCCTGTTCAAAATCTCTCCCATTCATTAAATTTCTGACGAATTCATCTTCCTTGTTCTGTTTGCGTTCCTCAATTGTTCGATTTCGTAAAAAAACCTGTGCGACGGCAACTGCAGCACGGTCTAATACGAGGAAGGAAAATTCATTGGGCAGTGGGTGCTTCACTTGTAAGCACAAATGTCCACAAATATGACCGAGTCCTATGACAGGCATTAGAGCGAATGTTTCATCACCGAGCGTAATTAGTTTCTGATCCGTATTGACCAACGGAGACCTCTCTATATAGTCCCGTATGGATATTTCCAATTCCCTAATATCAGCTGGGTAATAGTAAGGTTTCGCATCATCGGTTATGAATAAGACACTCTGTCGAAAAAATTGATGCAATTCTTGTAGGATTTTTAAAATGCCGTTGGGAGTAAGGGATAGCGCATTGAATTTCCTTGACAGTGTGTCGAGCTGTGAAAGCATTTGGTGATGTTTATTAATAATAAAGGTGTGAAGATCTTGGGTTATATCGACAAATTTGACAGTCTTCTCAAATGTAATTATTGGGAAATTTTTTTTGTTTGCTAATATGATGATTTCAGAAGGGATTTCTTTAAAATAAGAGCCCATTTCTATACAAATACACGCAACGTCTTTTTCAATTAGTTTCTTAACATACTTTAGTTGGGTCGGAAGATCGAGTTGTAAACCGACTCCTGTTGTAAGAATCATCTCTCCACCGTTTATTAACGAATCGAATTCTTTTATTTCTAAGACGTGTGACCATTTTACTTGCCGGTTCAACCCATCTTTTCCTGCAACGACCTTCGCTGCCTTGAAGGAATCCCGGGAAAGGACATCACGAACAGTTAGTTTAATTTCTATCATATTCAGGGTTACCTCCACAACGTTAAAATAAAAGTCTTATAAATTTACATAATGTAAAATGACAATAGTCTGAATAATTTGTAAAGTATACTATGAAGTCTATCGGAAATAGCGTTAACTAGCAAGTGAACTAAAATAGGAGGAATGAAAATGAGTGTAATAGCAGTAGGAAAGAAAACACTTTCAAATTTTATTAATGGACAATGGGTAAAATCAACTACGGATAAATATGAAGAAGTACCGAACCCTGCGACAGGAGAAATCCTAGCAGAAGTCCCAATGTCAACATTAGAAGATTTGGACAAAGCGGTTGATGCGGCGAAAAAAGCATTTAAATCTTGGAAAAAGGTGGCAGTTCCTCAACGTTCCCGGATTCTATTCAAATATCAGCAATTGTTAATTGAACACTGGGAGGAGCTTGCAAAGCTTATTACAGTGGAAAACGGTAAAAACTACAATGAAGCTTACGGTGAAGTGCTGCGCGGAATCGAGTGTGTCGAGTTCGCAGCAGGAGCCCCGTCATTAATGATGGGCAGTCAGCTTCCGGACATTGCAACAAATATTGAATCAGGCATGTATCGCTATCCAATAGGGGTTATCGGAGGAATTACACCGTTCAACTTCCCGATGATGGTACCTTGCTGGATGTTCCCTCTGGCAATTGCGAGTGGAAATACCWTCATTCTTAAACCGTCGGAGCGGACCCCACTTCTAGCCAATCGTCTTGCAGAGTTACTGCAGGAAGCGGGTCTGCCGAAAGGCGTGTTTAACGTTGTGCACGGTGCACATGATATTGTAAATGGTATTTTGAACCATCCAGATATTCCAGCGGTATCGTTCGTGGGCTCACAGCCAGTGGCAGAGTACGTGTATAAAACAGGTACTGCGAACGGTAAGAGAGTTCAAGCACTATCGGGTGCAAAAAACCACACGATTGTCATGCCGGATGCGGATATGGATTTATCGGTCACGAATATAATTAACGCTGCTTTCGGATCTGCAGGGGAACGATGCATGGCATGTGCAGTTGTCGTTGCAGTTGGCGACATTGCGGATGAATTGGTTGAAAGATTAGTAGATGAGTCGAACAAGCTTACAATCGGTAATGGGTTGGAAGAAGGGATTTTCCTTGGACCAGTTATTAGAGATTCGCATAAAGATAAGACGCTCAGCTATATTGAGTCAGGCATTGAAGAAGGGGCAAAACTTTTGCGTGACGGACGAAAAGACAAGTCACATTCTGAAGGCGGATATTTCGTAGGACCGACAATATTTGATCATGTAACACAAGAAATGAAAATATGGAAAGAAGAGATTTTCTCACCTGTACTTTCCGTTGTCAGAGTTGACACATTAGACGAAGCAATCGAGTTTGCTAACAAATCAGAGTTCGCAAATGGAGCTTGTCTATTTACGGACAGCGCGAGGTCAATCCGTCAGTTCAGGGAGGAAATCGATGCGGGTATGCTGGGCGTGAACCTTGGAGTACCAGCACCAATGGCATTCTTCCCGTTCTCCGGGTACAAAAAATCATTCTATGGGGACTTGCATACAAATGGCCGCGATGGAATCGAGTTTTACACACGTAAGAAAATGTTAACAGCACGGCATTCATTTTAAGTAGGAAAGGGAGATGAGGAAATGACAACAACTAAAGAGGAAATGAAATCATTGGTTGAAAAGGATAGAGACAACGTTTGGCATCATATTTCCGCTTACAACGATAAAAATCCACCGATGGTCGTAAAGAGTGGAGAAGGAGCATGGATTACTGATCATAATGGCAATCGTTATCTTGATGCTATGTCCGGACTCTGGTGTGTGAACGTCGGGTACGGGCGTGATGAGTTGGCAGAAGTAGCATATGAACAAATGAAAAAAATAGCATATGTTCCGATGACGCAAAGCCACGAGCCTGCAATCTTACTTGCCGAAAAGTTGAATGAAATGCTCGGTGATGATTATAAGATTTTTTATTCGAACTCAGGATCCGACGCGAATGAAGTTGCGTTCAAACTTGCTCGTCAATATCATCAGCAAAATGGGGAGCCGTCACGCTACAAATTTATCTCGCGATACCGTGCGTACCATGGAAATTCAATGGGTGCATTGGCTGCGACAGGGCAAGCTGTCCGCAAATATAAATATGAACCGCTTGCGCCGGGCTTCCTCCACATTGCACCTCCGGATAATTACCGTAGACCAGCAGGGCAGTCAGTCGAAGAACACAATATACAACGTGCTCAAGAGTTTGAGGAAAAAATCATTTGGGAGCAGAAAGATACGATTGCCGGCATCATTATGGAACCGCTTATTACGGGGGGAGGCATCCTCATTCCGCATCCGGTTTATCTCGAAAAAGTACAAGAAATTTGTAATCGCCATGGTGTATTGCTCATTATCGACGAAGTCATTTGCGGATTCGGACGAACAGGGAAAGCATTCGGCCATCAGCATTTCAATTTGAAGCCGGACATCATTACGATGGCAAAAGGGTTGACTAGTGCCTATTTACCGTTGTCGGTTACGGCTATCCGCAAAGATATTTATGAAAAATTTGATACGGGAGAGGAAAACAGCCATTTCCGTCATATCAATACATTTGGTGGGAACCCAGCTGCTTGTGCTGTTGCGTTGAAAAATCTTGAAATCATAGAGAAAGAAAACCTCGTCGAACAGTCAGCTGAGCTTGGTAAGCGTCTCCAAAAAGAGTTGGCGAGCTTGAAAGACCATCCTTATGTTGGCGATATCCGAGGTCTCGGTTTCCTATTAGGTATCGAACTTGTTGAAAACAAAGAAACAAAAATGCCTGCCTCCAATGCGCGTGTCGCGAAGATTATCGGAGAATGTAAGGGGAACGGCCTCATCATCGGGCGGAATGGCGATACTGTTGCCGGCTATAACAATATTCTGACACTGAGCCCGCCGCTATCGTGCACGGATGAAGACCTCGATTTCATTATTTCGGTCATTAAAAAAGTCTTTAGAGAAAACGCCGCTTAAGGTAGTTTGAGTTATTTTACACTTCTCAGCAGTTAATTGTATGGAGTCAGTCTTTTTACGAATAAAACATGTAAATGCCCCTGTACAATACTAGGGGCATTTGATGTTTTATAGGTGATGAAATTCAGCTGAAATGGAATCAGCGATCTTCATTTTGGTGGCAGCCATTTATCAGTTATAAGACAAAGTATTCAAAACAATCCGTTTATTATATTTACTTTTAATGTATTATTGTAATAGTTTACTCTTGTAAGATTTTTCTTTTGCGAGTTTTAAACTTCTTAATAGGAAGTTTATTAAAAAAGGCGTGTTGAATTAAAAAAGAGTGGAGAGGAAGATTGCATGAATACAAGTGTAGAAAACGAGACGTATATGCGTGATCGAGAAGCTGTTATTAACTTAACGAAAGAACTTGTGTGTATCCCGAGTGTTTATCGAGAAAATGATCCTAATGGAAATGAAACGAAAGTTGCGATGTACGTGGCACAGTATTTAAGGGATATCGGAATCGAAACGCATGTCGAGGAAGTCGCTCCAGGAAGGCCGAATGTAATCGGGATTATCGACTCAGGAAAACCAGGAAAGACGCTACTCTTTGAAGGGCATACGGATGTTGTAACAGAAGGAGATCGAGATACCTGGGAGTTTGATCCTTTTAGTGCACATGTAGCGAATGATCGCATGTATGGGAGAGGTACGAATGACACAAAAGGAAATTTGGCTTGCATGATTACTGCAGTCCACTCTTTACTTCGAGATGAAGAAGAGTTCTCGGGTAAAATCATTCTTTGCATTCCTGTAGATGAAGAGGGCATGATGCTTGGGGTCAAGCATTTCATAAAACAGGGTTGGGCAGATGGAGTGGACGGAGCAATTATTTGTGAGCCTGAGGAGAATAATGTTTGTATTGCACAACGAGGAGCGATGCGTGTAAGAGTGGATGTGTTTGGAAAGATGGCGCACGGAGCAATATCTTGGAGCGGAATTAATCCTAACTGGCGCATGGCCAGACTCATAGTGGAACTTGAAAAACTAGAAAAGAGCGAGCAGACTAGGTTAGGAGAAGATCCTTACTTAAAGTGGCCTTCAATAACGCCGACCATTATACAAGCACCTGTAAAGGGTGATGCGCAGATAAATGTCATACCGGACCAATGTATGATGACACTTGATATTCGGACTGTTCCTGCTCAGGATCATGCTGAATTATTGGGTAAAATACAAACAATTATTAATAGATTAAAAGAAGAGGATCCAGACTTCAAAGTAGAATTGGCGATTTTAGATAATCGACCTTCCACGCTTACTTCGAAGGAAGATCCAGTTGTAACTGCTATTTATGACGCGGTTCAATCAATTACAGGAAAAAAACCTATTTACAATGGAGTTCCGGGAGCGACGGATGGCACTTTTCTTCACATGCATGGCATTCCAATTGTAACGATTGGTGCAGGCGATCGAGATATTCCCCATCAAATTAATGAGTATATCGATATTGAAGAACTGGCCGTGACAACTGCAATTTATAGAGAAGCAGCCCTGCGTTTTTTAAATGCAAAGGAGTAATCGGATTATACACAAATTAAGAACATTACAGTGAACTATAGTAAAAAAAATTGAACTAGTGTCTTTATTAGATGATTGGAAGGCTAAGTTAGAGCGAATATCTAAAAGCCCAATATACACAGAGCCTATGGGAACTCCCAGGGACTCTCTTCATCCTCCTCGATTGTGTATGTAATTTAGACGACAGATTATAGACACTATGTGTAAAGGGTGAAGAAATGCGTTAACAAAGTGTATGAAGTATATTCTGAATTTTTAAAATAGAATATTATTATCAAAGATTAATAGAAAAATTAAGGAGGTCACTATGTAAGCGTTAACAAAAAGGCAATATCATTTTATTAAAAGGGGTGAATCAATTTGAAATACATTAAATTATTGATTTTGGTTCCTATTATCGGCTTTTTAGGTTTTTTACCTTTGGCGAACAGGATTGAACCTTACGTCCTAGGGCTTCCATTTTTACTGTTTTGGCTTGTGCTTTGGATGGTGCTCTCGCCAATGATATTAATAATTGTCTATAAATTGGATCCAGACAATAGGGAGGTTGAAACCGAATGAATATATCATTACTCATTATTAGTTTGTTTCTTCTTTTAGCGCTTTATCTCGGAATATCTTCGACGAGAGGGAAAGAGATGAGCATGGAGCAATGGACAGTAGGTGGCCGTGGGTTCGGAACGATCTTCATCTTCTTTCTTATCGCGGGGGAAGTGTATACGACGTTCACGTTCCTCGGAGGGAGTGGATGGACATTTACGAGAGGGGCTGCCGTTTACTACGTACCAGCATATATATTTATCGCTTATGTACTGTCTTATTGGTTCGTGCCGAAGATTTGGAAATATTGTAAGGATAACAAACTTATTACACAGCCAGACTACTTCGCTTCCAAATACAAAAGTCCAGCTTTAGGAATATTAGTTGCGATTGTAGGGTGTGTGGCGCTCGTTCCGTATATCGTTATCCAATTCAAAGGGCTCGGTATCATCGTCTCCCAGGCGTCATACGGGTCAATTTCTCCGACTTTAGCTAGTTGCATCGGGGCTGCAGTTGTCGCCATTTATGTAATGATTTCCGGTATTCATGGTTCCGCATGGACGGCAATCATCAAAGATTTCATGATTTTGATTGTTGTCGTTTTTCTTGGATTGTATATTCCGTTCCACTATTTCGGTGGCATTCAGCCAATGTTTGAAGCAGTTCAAATGGCAAAGCCCGAACTTTTGACACTGCCGGATGCAGGGTTCAGCAATTCGTGGTTCACGTCAACAGTCCTTTTCAACGCTATCGGGTTTTATATACTTCCAACCTCTTTCATGGTCATCCTTTCTGCAAAAAGTGCAAAGAGTTTGCGTAAAAATGCGATTACGTTGCCGTTGTACACAATTCTTCTTATTTTCATCTTCTTTGTCGGATTCGCGGCGATTACAGTGATTCCTGAGCTTAGTGCAGCACAGGGTGACCTTGCGCTACTATCGATTGCGATTAAGACATTTAATCCTTGGGTAATCGGGATAATCGGAGCCGCGGGTTTGCTGACAGCTTTAGTACCTTGTTCTGTCATGCTCATGTCAGCTGCAGCAGGACTTACACAAAACTTGTATAAAGTCATCGTTCCAAAAGCATCGGACAAGCATTTGCTAACAGTTTCTAAATTATTCATTATATTTATCTCGCTAACTGCTCTTTATTTTACGATTACAGGAGGAGAAGCGATGGCAGTTTTGAATATCATGTCCTATAGCTTCATAGTCCAGTTGGCACCGGCGTTGTTCCTTAGTCTTCAAAAGAACAACTTCATTACGAAACAGGGTGCATTTGTTGGTATTTTATCAGGTGTACTAGTCGTTTTGTTCATGACGTTGAAAGGGCTAGGAATCGGTGATTTATTACCGCAGGCTCCTCAATGGATTCAGGATATAAACGGATCTTTCGTTGCACTAACAGTCAATATTCTAATGATGTATGGTGTTACCATTGCTTCAAAGGTATTCGTTTCAGTGAAGCAACCAAGTTTTGAATAAATAGACCAATAGACAGGGGACTACTACCATGAATCGAAAGTATTTATTTGTTGACGGTGAAGTGATAACCGTCAATGCGAGAGATGAAATAACCGAAGCGGTCGCGGTGCAAGGACGGTACATCATTGCAACTGGAAGTACTGAAGAGATTTTGAAACTGCAGGATAATGATAGTGAGATCATCAATTTGAACGGCCGGACGTTACTTCCGGGACTCATCGATTCCCATCTCCACATTACGTGTTACGGAACGAATGAGTTATCAATCTCGTGCAAAGACGAATCAGTGAAATCAATCGATAATCTGCTCCAACAATTGAAAGAGCGGGTATCTCAAACAACGGCCGGTGAATGGGTGAGGGCGTGGGGATATCATGACAAGAAAATAGCTGATCGTCGTTTCCCAACAAAAGAAGAGTTGGACTCCGTTTCAATGGAACATCCGATTATCGTCGTCCGTGCATGTGGACATATTTCCGCTGTTAACAGTTTTGCGCTTAACATTGCGTCAATTGATAAGAACACACCTGATCCGGAAGGTGGAAAGATTGAGCGGAATGAAAATGGCGATGCAACAGGATTACTTATCGAAAAGGCACATATGAAAATGTTCCAAGTGGCGGCATTTACCGATGATGAAATAACAAAGGCTCATGCCGTCGCATCCGGACATTTTCTTAAAGCCGGAATCACGTCCATCCATGACGCTACGGGCTACGGAACATCCAATTTGCGTGCTCTTCAAAAGGACACGTTAAACGGAACCATCAAACAAAAGGTTTATGCAATGGCGGGTGCATTGAATGAATCCGAAGCAGTTGTAAAAGCGCTTCTTTCCTCAGGGGTTGTCACCGGTCTGGGCAACGAACGTTTCAAACTCGGTCCTGTAAAAGTATTTCTAGACGGTAGCAGTAGCGGACCGACGATTTGGACAAGGGACCCTTACACGAGCGATCCGTCTGACAACGGTGTCCATTATTTTGAACAGGAACAGTTGGAAGAATTATTCATGCCTGCACATGAACAAGGATGGCAAATTACGGCACATGCACAAGGTGATGCGGCAATTGATATGCTTTTGACGTGTATTGAAAAGGCGAATGAGAAGTTCCCTCGTGAAGATGCACGCCACCGTATTGAACATGCGGGTATCGCAGCTCCGGATTTGATTGAACGAATGAAAGAACAAGGAGTCATCCCGACGCCGAATCCAGCTTTCTTGTTTGAATACGGTGACGGATATATTGAAAACTACGGGAAAAGGGCGGAACAGATGTATCCGCTCGCGAGTTATTTGGAAGCAGGAGTTCGGGCGGCAATTGCATCTGATTGTCCGGTGACCGACTTCAATCCGATGCGCGGCATTCATAGTGCTGTCACCCGACTCTCTCAAACGGGGCAGGTAATTGGAGAGGACAAAACGGTGTCCTTGATTGAAGCGATCCGCATGTACACACTGAACGGGGCATATGCATCATTCAGTGAAAAAGAAACGGGATCACTCGAAACCGRGAAATTGGCGGACTTGATTATATTGGACCGTTCAATATTGAAAGCGAAAACGAATGATATTCCGTCTATCAAAGTCGAGTTTACGATGATTGATGGTGAAGTCGTCTATGAAAATGTTTCAGAAAAAATTCATGTATGACAGGAGATGGGTCATTGAAAACACTTGTGCTTCAGGGCTCATCTTTTGAAATTGGTTTGGAACACGGGGAACGCGGGAGAAAAGAAGTTCACCGCAGTTTGGAAACTTATGAGGAACTTTTCAAAGGTTATGCGTCGTTGTCATGGAAAGGAGCGAGAGAGAAAGCCCTCCTGCATTTGGATGCAATTACATTGTACTATCCTGAGTATATCGAGGAAATGGAAGGTATCGCACGCGGGGCAGGAGTGGAATTCGAAGATATCCTTACGCTGAATGCTAGAAGTGAAATTGCGCTGACAAACTCCCCGGACGGTTGCACATCGTTCGCGATTACAGCACCGCGGAGTCGGACAACATGGCTCGCGCAAAACTGGGACTGGAAAGGAGAACAGTCTGACTCCCTGCTATTCCTAGAAATTAGACAGCAAAACAAGCCGGAGATTCAAATGATCACGGAAGGCGGCATTATCGGCAAAATCGGCTGCAATGATGAGGGAGTAGGAGTCTGTTTGAATGCACTTCTTACAAGAACGTGGGAAGCGAAAATCCCAATCCATCTTGGGTTACGAGCGATCCTCGATTCTTCTTCGTTTGAAGAGGCGCTCTCCTCAGTGGATGGTAACAAAATGGCGTCACCCGCTCACTTCCTGATTGCATCAAAAGAGGAGAAACTTATGGGCGTAGAAGTGTCGCCAATCCTTACGGGGCAGATTGGTCCGGAAAACGGGGTGCTATTTCATACGAACCACTTGTGCAACCAGGGCATGAAAAATGCCATTTATGAAACTCCTCTCGCCGATTCCTTACCGCGGCTAAAAGCAATCGAGAGGCTACTATATTCCGTGGGAAGTGATAGTAAGGCCACTGATCTTTTCTCCATATTGGCGGATCACGATAATTATCCGAATTCAATTTGCCGCCATAAAGATGAAGAGAAACTGCGGCACGAAAGAATGGAAACAGTTTTTAGTGTGGTCATGGATTTGACGCATAATAAGTTATCCTATCTTTTGGGTAATCCATGTTTTGAAGTGGATGGAAATGTTAAGAATTGACTGTCTAGAGGGAATTTTTAATTGATTGATTAATAAAACGGAGATTTATGAGTACCGAAAGATTCCGGACGCTGTCTTCTTGGAATGTGCTATACGACACTTGGTTTTTCTGTTAAGTGATTATGGGGGCATTCGTCACATATTAATTCATAGGACTAACTTGAAACGATCGTGAGTACGTAACGATAGAATTGCGGGTCGTATGGACGGTACTCCGCTGCAACATAACAGAAAGAACGAAATAGACGATTGAAGTGATGCTGTCACTTCAATCGTCTTTTAATCTTACGGCAGGTGTGCGTTCGTCGCTCCCTTGGAATGCGGCATCCGTAATAATTAATGGGGTGTCATGTAAATTAGAAGCGTATTACTTTTGTCATAGAGATATATGCGAATCATTTATGTCTTCGCCCCAGGGCATCCCACTGAGTTTTGGAAAGAGTAGATATTTGGTTTGTTTACTAATTAAACTTTTAATGAAAGTCTTATTATTATTTAATCATTATTACATGGAAAGGCAAAGGTAGGTAGAACCGATATCACTTGTATTTTCTAACCAACACTCAGATACCGTTTTGCTTTTGTGAAGAATCGTGCTTGGTCTGGACCAAACATGTGACCTCCTCCACGGTACGTTTTTGGGTAGCTAGTAAAAGCAATGATAAGTCGATAAGCTCCCACTTCAATTAGACCATAAGTTCAATAAGTGGTGGGTAGTTTTCGGAAGCAAATATCATATAATAATATCTCTTGTTTTACACTTTGTCTGATTATTTATGAGAGTATTTTACTGATTGTTAAGTATCACAATAGCTCATCTCATGTTATTCTAACTTAAATTACTAGTTTTCTCCATTTTAAAATGTCAGAATTTTCAAATTATAATAAGGGGGAATTGCGATGAAAAAATGCAATCATCAACGTTTACAACAAAATCTTGAATTATTTAGTACCTACGGTAGAACGACACATCATGGTGTCACCCGTCTYTCTTTATCTCGAGAAGATATACAAGCACGCATAAAATTTAAAGAAATGTGTGAACACCTTGGTTTAACGGTGACAACCGACGATATGGCGACTATGTATGCAACATTACCAGGTAAGAAATCTTTACCATCAATAGTAATCGGTTCACATTTAGATTCTGTTGTGAAAGGTGGTCGTTTTGATGGGGTTTTAGGCGTTTTGACGGCACTTGAAGTTGTCCAATCTATCCAAGAACAAAACCTCGAATTAGATTATCCTATTACAATCGTTAATTTTACAAATGAAGAAGGTGCACGTTTTGAGCCTTCTATGATGGCTTCAGGCGTGCTATCCAACAAATTTGATCGAGTCAAAATGCTTCAATCTACAGATAACAACGGTGAGACATTTGAGGAAGCACTAGAAAAAAGTGGTTTTAAAGGTAGCGAGGAAAATCGTTTAAAAGAAGCATCTGCGTATATCGAGCTGCATATCGAGCAAGGACCTATACTTGAACACCTTGGTCATGAGATTGGTGTAGTAGAAGGAGTTTTAGGTATGGTATGCTATGAAATCTCTCTACATGGGGAGGCTAACCATGCAGGTACAACACCTATTAATATGAGAAAAGATGCGATGTTTGCTACTGCAAATATAATTGTTGAATTGCAAAAAAAATTAAAAAAATTAGACGATGAGCTTGTGTATACGATTGGTCGAATTAATGCCTATCCCAACGTACATACAGTTATTCCAAATCAAGTAACATTCACATTGGAATCACGTCATAAAAATTCAGCAGTTATTAAACAAGTTGAAAATATTATCAAAAACTTACCCAATGAATTAGAACACTGTCAGCTGTCTTACGAGAAGTTATGGGATAGAGATACTGTTGTCTTCAAGCATGATGTGTGTAATGTAATCGCCGAAGCCTGTAAGGATCTAGGTTATAGCGCTCATCATATATATAGTGGGGCAGGGCATGATGCGCAGTTTATCGCAAGTTATATTCCGTCTGCAATGATTTTCGTATCAAGTTCGAAGGGCTACAGTCATCGAGAAGATGAATTCACTTCTTATGAAAATTGTGCAAAAGGTGCAGACGTTTTGCTCAATGCAGTGCTTCAATTAGCTAAACATGATTTAGGGGAAGCAGCAATTTAGAATTAATTAAAAGCAATATGTGAACGCTTTCCTTTTTTAATCGTTATACGTGAATCGATTTCATAATGTTAATAAATCATAGAAGAACAGAATCGTGGATGATTTTTTTAAAAAAAGAATGAAATGGCGGCATGACTGAACCGGTGTTGAACAAGTTCCTGGGACAAGTGTTGGGAAAAACGGTTTCTTATTTATCCTGATGCAGATACGAAAATTAGCATTTTTGGGGCTGCAAAGCGTGTTACCCTCAATGAAATTGAAGACTATATCAAAAAATAAGAGGAGTAAAAAAATATGGTTAATCATCGGATTGCTGTTATACCTGGGGATGGAATCGGCCCAGAAGTAGTGAATGAAGCAATTAAAGTGCTAGAGCTACTCAAAAAGCTGGATCCTTCATTCAAAATCGAATTTGATACATTTGATTGGAGCAGTGAGTATTACCTAAAGCATGGAAAAATGATGCCGGAAAATGCCTTACAGACATTAAAAAAATTCGATGCGATTTTATTCGGAGCGATTGGCGATAAACGTGTACCTGATGATGTGACGATRTAGGAGCTAATTATGCCAATCCGTAAGCAGTTTAAGCAATACATTAATTTTCGACCGGTTAAATTACTAAAGGGAGTGTCTTGCCGGTTTACTGGTGAAGATATCGATTTTGTCATTGTCAGGGAAAACGCTGAGGGGGAATATTCCAATAGTGGCGGGAGATTGTATCAGGGTCATGAACAGGAGATTGCCGTTCAAAACTCCATTATTACGCGATCAGGTACCAAAAAAGCTGCTAGATTTGCTTTTGAGTACGCAAAGAAGCATGGAAAAGAGACGGTCACAAGCGCAACAAAATCCAATGCGATCATCCATTCAATGAAACTATGGGATGAGGCTGTGCTTGAGGTTGGACAAGAATTCCTAGCTATTAACCTGAAAAGTTACTATATCGATGCTCTTGTCGCTTATTTCGTTTCTAGGCCAGAGGATTTTGAAGTTGTTGTTGCTTCCAATTTGTTTGGGGATATTTTAAGTGATTTAGGCTCAGCGGTTGTAGGAGGACTTGGGCTTTCACCATCTGCAAACTTAAATCCTGAAGGTGAGTTTCCTTCCATGTTTGAGCCTGTTCATGGTTCTGCTCCTGATATTGCAGGTAAAGGCATTGCAAATCCAATTGCCCAGATTTGGTCGGCAGCACTTATGCTTGAACATTTAGGAAGAAAGGATTTAGCTTCAGTTATATTGGAATCTATTGAACAAGTTCTTGTAAAGAAAGAAGTACAAACACCTGATTTAGGCGGCAGTTCAACGACAATCGAGATGGGATCAGCGATACGTGGTGTTTTACAACAATTACTATTAGTGAAAGAAGGCCGATAATGAGATTAGAAAATGAAGTATATGTTGTTACAGGTGCACAGGGC